>CAYUTT010000469.1:0-1500 GCA_964447575.1 uncultured Methyloceanibacter sp. | reverse complement strand
GTTCTCGGCCTCCAGCATCTGCGCGCGCGTCTCGCGGCCGATGACGGACTGGAAATCGCGCACCATGGCCGGATAGGGGTGCGGGCCCGCGACCGTGCCGATGCAATAGAACGTGTCGTGCACGTTCGCGACCCAATCGCGCAGCGCGTCGTTCATCGCGTCCTTCAGTGTCTTGGAACCCGATTCGACCGGGCGAACCTCGGCGCCGAGCATCTCCATGCGCAGAACGTTGGGCTTCTGCCGGGCCACGTCCACGGAGCCCATATAGATGATGCAGGGGAGGCCGAACTTGGCGCACAACGTTGCCGTCGCCACGCCGTGCATGCCGGCGCCGGTCTCGGCGATGACGCGCGTCTTGCCCATGCGCAAAGCCAGCATGATCTGGCCGAGCACGTTGTTCACTTTGTGGGCGCCGGTGTGATTGAGCTCCTCACGCTTGAAATAGATCTTCGCGCCGCCGCAGTGCTCGGTCAGCCGCTCGGCGAAATAGAGCGGCGAGGGCCGTCCGACATAGGTGGCGAGGTGGCGGTCCATCTCGGCTTCGAACGAGGGATCGTCCTTGGCCTCGTTATAGGCGCGCTCGAGATCGAGAATGAGAGGCATCAGCGTCTCGGCGACGAAGCGCCCGCCATAGATGCCGAAATGCCCCCGCTCGTCGGGCCCGGCGCGGAAGGTGTTGGGGACGCGCTTGTCGCTGATCGTGCTCATGACGCCTTGGCTTGCTGTTGCGCGACGGACCGCGCTGCCTGAACGAACCGGGCAATGCTTTCGGCGTCCTTGACGCCGGGCGCCGTCTCGACGCCGGAGGAGACATCCACCAGCGATGCGCCGGTCAGCCGGATGGCGTCGGCGACATTGCCGGCATCGAGGCCGCCCGACAGTCCAAAGGGCGCGGGCGCCTCGGTCAGAATAGCCCAATCGAAGGCGATGCCATTGCCGCCAGGCAGAGCGGCGCCGGGCGCGGGCTTGGCGTCGAACAGAATCTCGTCCGCCACGGCGACATAGACACGCGCGGACGCCACGTCGGCCGGTCCGGCGACCGGGATCGCCTTGATGACGGGAAGACCTGTCCGCAGCTTGAGGGCCGCGACCCGGTCGGGAGTCTCGGAACCGTGCAGCTGGAGAAGGTTGGGGCGGACCTCAGCCGTCAACGCGTCGATCAGGGCATCGTCCGGATCGACCATGACCGCAACGGTACTGAGGCGGCCACGGGCGGCAGCGGCCAAGGCGGCGGCGTCCGCCAAGGTCAGATGACGCGGGCTCCTGGCGCAGAAGACAAGCCCAACCAGATCGGCGCCGGCCACCGCCGCGGCGTCGAGAATGGCAGGCGTTCGCACGCCACAGATTTTGACCTTGACCGTCACGGGGGCTCTTGCAGCTCTCGGGTGAGGGTTTGGCGGCCTAATGAAGGCTCGCGCGGCGCCACCCTATGAAATCCGGTTCTCCAAGTCCATCGCAGTGCAACATTGGCCTTGCCCAATGGTTCAGCCGGGCCCGGCT
>CAYUTT010000468.1:0-1510 GCA_964447575.1 uncultured Methyloceanibacter sp. | reverse complement strand
GGCCGCTAGACGAACGGGGCCAGCGCGCGAGCGAGAAGCTATAGCTTGCCGCCCGCAGCGCGATCAAGGCCTATCGGGGCTCTAGCTTGATGCGGGAGAGCACCTTGCCGGAGACCACGTCGATGACGGCGATCTCCGCCCCGGCGCTCGATTGTAGATGGAGGGCGAGCCGGTCCCCATCAAGGGCGAGCGAGGTCACCGTGGCGTCCGGCGGGATGATGAGGGTGGCCTCCGGCGCGGAAACAGGTGCCGCCGCCGGCCCCGGCTCATCGGCCGTCTTTCCACCGAGCTTGGAAGCCTGATAGACGATAGCGGCCATCACGAAGGCAAAGCCGCCCACGAGCAGCACGCCCATCACGATCACCGCGATCTTGAGCCCCCGCACCTGGCGCGGTGTAAACACCGTCCCCGGCAAGGGCGTATTGTCAGGGTCGCTCGCCGCCGCCATCGCCTAAAAGATCCATCATGCCGCAATCCGTGAAGCCGCCCGCCGAACACCTCTCAG
This sequence comes from uncultured Methyloceanibacter sp., assembly GCA_964447575.1. GTDB lineage: Bacteria > Pseudomonadota > Alphaproteobacteria > Rhizobiales > Methyloligellaceae > Methyloceanibacter. Next base: position 1,005 of record CAYUTT010000468.1, on the reverse strand, counting down.
CCGGAGTGGATGAGAGCCACGCGGGCGCACGCCTCGACCGCTTCCTCACCGCTGCCCTGCCGCAGCTCAGCCGGACCCGCGTGCAGGCGCTCATCAAGAACGGTCAGGTCTCCTTGTGCGGCGCGACCATAGTGGACGCGAAATACAGGGTCAAACCGGGCGAGCGCTTCGAGCTTGTGCTGCCGCCGGTGGCCGAAACGGCCCTTGCCGGCGAAGCGATTCCCCTCGAGGTCGTCTACGAGGACGACGCGCTCATCGTCATCGATAAGCCGGCGGGCCTCGTGGTGCATCCGGGCGCCGGCCAGCCGGCTGGCACCCTCGTCAACGCGCTGATCGCCCATTGCGGCAAGAGCCTGTCCGGCATCGGCGGCGTAGCGCGACCCGGCATCGTCCATCGCCTCGACAAAGACACGAGCGGTCTCATGGTCGTGGCCAAAACCGATCAGGCCCACCGGGCGCTGGCCGAGCAGTTCGCCGATCACGGCCGCACCGGCGAGCTGGAACGCGGCTACCTCGCGCTCGTCTGGGGCGCGCCGTCAAAGCCACACGGCAGGATCGACGCACCCATCGGACGCCACCAGACGAGCCGCACCAAGATGGCGGTGCTTCCGGCGGACAAAGGCCGTCATGCCGTCACCCATTGGCGCATCGTGGAAACCTATGGCCCCGGCAAGGAGGAACCCGTCGCCTCACTGCTCGAATGCGTGCTGGAGACGGGACGCACCCACCAAGTGCGCGTGCATCTGGCCCACATTGGGCACCCTCTCGTCGGCGATCCGCTCTACGGGCGCGGATTTAAGTCAAAGCTGCGGAAGCTGCCAGAGGGGGCGCAGGCCAAGCTCTCCGGTCTCGACCGCCAAGCGTTGCATGCGGAAAGGCTTGCCTTCGTGCACCCGGCAACCGGGACCTTACTGGAATTTAATAGTCCGCTACCTGACGATCTCTCAGAGATTTTGGCTACATTCAAGCAACTGTGATGCATTGCTGACTTTACGCGCGGACCAA
>CAYUTT010000467.1:0-1515 GCA_964447575.1 uncultured Methyloceanibacter sp. | reverse complement strand
AGAGGTAGCGCGGGAACAGAGGTGCCAAGACGGTCTCAAACTTCCGCGCGTGGCGACGGCCCTTGAGAAAGCGGGGCAGGAAGACCTGGTAGCCCTGATTTTCGAGATGGAACGACGCGCGGGCCTCACGATGGGGCTGGGTTCGCACCACAAACCACCGCTCTTTGCCGCGCAGGGTCAGCTGCGAATGCTCGTTTTCGGGGCCGCTTCTTATTGACCAGTCCATAACACTGAGTACCCCTCGCATGTCCCGCCTATGCTCCTTGCGGCAGAGCATAGCAGAGGAGGCGAGCCGTCGACCACGCTAACCACCACCGCTCAAGCCGACAATAGTCGCGCCATACGACCAGAAAAATCAACGCCCACCGAGTTTCCGATCAGTCCTGGGCGCCCTTCTCCGCATCCCAATCTCTCAGGGCGTCGCGCACCATCTGCCGGAACCGGCCGTCCTCCGTGATTTGCGTAATGCCCTCGCCGAACTTCGGTGACAGTGCAACGCACGGAGACTTCTTCGAAAAGGCCACGAACAACTCCTCCGAAAACAGCTCCGGCTCCAGCGGTTCGATCCTGTCCTCGATCCCCAGCCGCGTCAGCTCCGCAGTCCCCGGATAGTAGGCCGCGATAACATAGTCGGCGTCACCGGACAGGATGGCCTCGAATGCCGCGGCGAGCCCGTCCACGCGCGAGACCGTCAGTCTGTCCTGAAGGAAAGCATCGAAGACCGTGCCGAAACTCTCTCCCTCATTGGCTACACCCTTCTTGCCGATGAGGTCGTCCTGATCCTTGAACTCGAACGGCCGATCGTTCGCGACGAAGACCTGAACCGGGTCGTAAACGAACGGCGGCTGGACATACTCGAAATATTGGGCCCGCTCGTCGGTATAGTAGACGCCGATGATCATGTCGGCCTTGCCCTCGCGGACTGCCGACTGCGCTTCGGACCATGAGCCCATATATTTAGATTCAAACGGAACCCCGAGTTCGTCGGCGATCTGTGAGACGAGGAGCGGTGCCGCGCCGTTTATCTGGTCCCCTTCCTTGAAGGCCATGACCGGATATTCGGGATGCCCGGTCGCCACAATCTTCGTGCAAATGTCGTCGGCACGCGCCAAAGACGAGGAGAACGCAGCGACGATAAGCACGCTCAGACATGCGCTTCTTTTCACCTTCAACCTCCTCACGCCCGAGCCACGACCCATGTCGTTTCCAGGCTTTGACCTTATCTGTCCCGGCCCGGTTGGACCAGACAGGCGGGGCGTCTTGGACGACCTTGACCTTGTGCGACACGCCGCCGACCCCCGGTGAATCCCGTATCGCCGGCCTGAGAGAACGCTGGATATCGCAAACCGCGATCCGCGTCTTGGGGGCGGGATGTAGTATGATGCTTCGGCGGTGGTTTCTGGGGAGGGACGTGCCATGTCGATTACGCTGAGCCAAATCGTGGTGTGGCTGATCATCGGCGGTCTTGCCGGGTCCTTGGCGGGGATGGTGGTGACTGCCAAATGGGGCGGCCTC
>CAYUTT010000466.1:0-1529 GCA_964447575.1 uncultured Methyloceanibacter sp. | reverse complement strand
GGCGGCTCGTCTTCTTCCGCCTCGCCGCGGACCAGAACCAATTCCTGACCACGGCCAAGTTCCGCGCGCTACGCAAATTGTGGTCGCGCGTCGAGGAAGCCTGCGGGCTCGAACCGGAGCCCGTATTCATCGCCGCAGAAACCGCCTGGCGCATGATGACCAAGCGCGACGCTTATGGGAACATTGTGCGCGGCACCATCGCGGCCCTCGCCGCGGCGGTGGGCGGCGCCAACACAGTGACGGTATTGCCATTCAGCGCGGCAGTCGGCCTTCCCGATGCCTTCGCCCGCCGCGTCGCCCGCAACACGCAGACCATTCTGCTGGAAGAGTCGAATCTCTATCGCGTCGCCGACCCTGCCGCAGGGTCCGGCGCCATGGAAGCCCTTACCGATAAATTGTGCCGGACGAGCTGGTGGTTCTTCCAGAAGATCGAGGCCTGGGGTGGTCCCGCCGAGGCGCTGCGCAGCGGGCGCATTCAGCGCGTCGTGGCGCGGGTGCGGGAGGACCGCGAGGCGAAAATCGCTCATAGACTCGAGCCCCTGATCGGCACGAGCGACTTTCCCGATCTCGCCGAGGCGGACATCGCCGTGCTCGAGGGCAGCCCCTCGGGGGCGTGGGACAATCCGGGCGAGCAGACGGCGGAACCATTGCGTCCCAGGCGTCTCGCCGCGCCGTTCGAGGGCTGGCGCGAGCAGAGCGACCTCCATCTCGCCGCGCACGGCGAGCGCCCGAAGATTTTCCTTGCCTGTCTCGGCCGGCCCGCCGATTTCAACGCGCGGGCCAGTTTCGCCAAGAGCCTGTTCGAGACGGGCGGCATCGAAGCCGTCGCGCCCGAGACCGCGCAGTCCCGCGACGAAATGCTCGCGGCCTTCAAGGCGTCGGGGGCTTCACTCGCCTGCCTCTGCTCCTCCGACAAGGTGTATGCATCCGAGGGCGCCGATGCGGTAAAGGCGCTCGCCAAGGCAGGCGCGAAGCACATCTATGTCGCCGGCAAGCCGGGTGCCTCCGAAGAAGCGCTAAGGTCGGCCGGGGTGGAGGCTTTCGTGTCCACCGGCGCCAATGCGCACATGACCTTTTTCGTACTTTACGCGTATTTGGGGGGGGGGTGAGTGACCGGCATTCCGAAATTCACCGAGATCGATTTCGAGGAGCCGCGCGAGCCCGCGCTTGGCGCCGAGGCGCCGGCTTGGGAGACGCCGGAAGGCATCGCGGTGAAGCCGGTCTACGGGCCGGACGCCTTGCTGGGTCTCGACTTTCTCGATGGCATGCCGGGTATCCCGCCTTATCTGCGCGGCCCCTACCCCACGATGTATGTGCAGCGGCCCTGGACCGTGCGCCAATATTCCGGCTTCTCGACGGCCGAGGACTCCAACGCCTTCTATCGCCGCAACCTCGCCGCCGGGCAGCAGGGCGTCTCCATCGCCTTCGACCTCGCCACCCATCGCGGCTACGACTCAGACCACCCGCGGGTGACCGGCGATGTCGGCATGGCGGGCGTCGCCATCGATTCCATCTACGACATGCGCACC
>CAYUTT010000465.1:0-1548 GCA_964447575.1 uncultured Methyloceanibacter sp. | reverse complement strand
GCGTTCTAGCGGAAGAAGGGACTGCTGGCCCAAGCGGGTGTTGGCTGGCTGATCCCCGGCGCCGGAATCGGGATCGAGTTCCCGTAGTCCGAGACGGAGGCGCTGCCACTATCGCTCTTGCTGCTGTAAGGCATGGCGAGCGAGCTGCCCTCGAACTGGGGCAGGGTATAGACTGGGTTCAGCCCGTGAAACTCGGCGGCGCTTCCCGGCATCTTCTCGCCGCCGCCTTGAATTTCGAACGCCTGCACGCCGGTCGGCAGCAAAGCCAAGCCAGCGGCGCCGCATAGCACCAGGACGAGCTTTTTCATAGGTCCCTCTAAGCCGCCTTCATTCTAGGCCTTTGACCGTATCCTAACGCGATTTGCCGGAAGACGCTAGACGGCGCAGCCTTTGTCCCCCGGCCCCGTGGCGCTCCCGCAACAGTGCCTCTCACCGGCAAGAATCACGGGAATCGCGCAAAATCGCGCAGAAAAAGGGACCGGATCGCTCCGGCCCCTTTTCCGTTCTGGCGCAAAGCCTTAGCTCCGCTGCTTGGCCGGTTTCCACTGACGCTCGCTGTCGTCATAGACATAGCCCGGCGCCTTCTCGAGCGTGTCCTTCGTGGTGTCCATCACGAGATAGGTATCGCCGTCCTTCTCGGCCACTTCGAGCGACTCGAACGGAACGGCCACGTCCTTCTCGCCGACGCCGAGAAAGCCGCCGACACCCACGATCACGGCTTGGACACGGCCGTTGGTGTCGAGGAGCAGATCGTTGACGTCGCCGATCTTGTTGTCGTCCCTGTCGTAAACGGCCTCGTTGTAGTAGGTGGCGATCGTCACGGCATCGGCTGGCACGTCGATGGTCGCGGCCTCCGCCTTGGCCTCCTTCTCGGTCATGGTATCTGTTGCCCTGGCGGTATCGTCTTCCGCGATCGCCGGAGTGAACGTGGCCGCGCCTAGCATGAGCGCAACCGTCAATGCGGGAAGGACCTGTTTCATGTCATTCTCCTTGTAAGTCTCGGGGGTTTTTATCAGGTGATTCAACGCATTCCTTGCCGCCCGGTTCCGCGCTGGCCCGCGCGCTGATAGAAGCCTCGTCCTATGGCACCGCGCATCCTCTATGTCGTCACCGAGGACTGGTATTTCCTGTCCCACCGTCTGCCCATGGCCCGCGCCGCGAAACGCGCGGGCTACGAGGTGCACGTCGCCACCCGGATCAAGGACGGGCGCGGCGGCATCGAGAAGGAAGGCTTTGCGGTCCATGCGCTCAATTGGAGCCGCGGCAGCCTTTCCTTGCGCGACAGCTTCGCCGCCATTCGCGCACTGCGGCGGCTGTTCAAGAGCCTCGAGCCGGACATCGTCCACAACGTCGCCCTGAAGCCTGTCCTGCTCGGCACCATGGCGAGTCTCGGCTTGCGCGACATCGCCGTCGTCAACAGCCTGACCGGCCTCGGCGCGCTGTTCGTGGACGGCGGCGGGTCGAGTGCGTTCACCCGCAAAGTGGTCGAGTTCGCGCTTGGGCGGCTTCTCAGGCGCGCGCGAAGCTGCACCATCGTGCAGAACCCCG
>CAYUTT010000464.1:0-1562 GCA_964447575.1 uncultured Methyloceanibacter sp. | reverse complement strand
TGAAGTGCTCCCCAAAATTCGGACAGGCCTTTAAGGTGTAGAATCGCGCGCCTCGAAGGAGTCGCATGAAGACGAGGCAGCGACGGAGGTTCAGTGCGGAGATGAAGGCGCGCATCGCGCTGGAGGCGATCAAAGGGCAGCGGACGATTCAGGAAATCGCGTCTCATTACGGGGTCCATCCGAATCAGGTCACGACGTGGAAGCGGCAGGCCGTCGACGGCCTGTCGCAGGTGTTTACGGATCGGCGGAGCGGGGAGGCGGAGAGCGACGAGGCATTGAAAGCCGAGCTGTACCAGCAGATCGGGCAGTTGCAGGTGGAACTGGACTGGCTCAAAAAAAAGTCCGGCCTCTCGCGGTAGCGGAGCGGCGGGCCTGGATCGACCCGAATCACCGCGAGTTGAGCATCGTGCAGCAATGTGCCCTTGGGCAGCTGTCCCGCTCCGGCGTCTACTACGTGCCGACGGCCGAGAGCGCCGAGAACGTGGCGCTGATGCGGCTGATCGACGAGCAGTACACGCGGACGCCGTTTTATGGCGTGCGCAAACTGACGGACTGGTTGCGCAAGCAAGGCTGGACCATCAATCCGAAGCGTGTTCGTCGGCTGATGCGCGCGATGGGGTTGGCGGCGATCTATCCGAAGCCGCGATTGTCGGTGCCGGCGCCGGGCCATCGGATCTATCCGTACCGGCTGCGTGGGGTGCCGATCACGCGGCCCAATCAGGTGTGGGCGACCGACATCACCTACATCCGCCTCCGCCAAGGGTTCGTCTACTTGATGGCGATCTTGGATTGGTACAGCCGGTACGTGGTGGCGTGGGAGGTCTCGGTCAGTTTGGACGGCAGCTTCTGTGCGACCACGCTGGACTGGGCGCTGCAGCGCGCTCGACCGGAGATCTTCAATTCCGACCAGGGGGCGCAATTTACGAGCGCGGCGTTTACGGGACGGCTCGAGCAGCACGGCATCCTGATCAGCATGGATGGACGGGGCCGCGCGCTGGACAACGTCTTCGTCGAGCGGCTGTGGCGGACGGTGAAGTACGAAGACATCTACCTGAAGGACTACGCCGACGTCGCCGAGACGGTCGCCGGGTTGCGGACGTATTTTGCGTTCTACAATCACGAACGGTCGCACCAGGCGTTGGGGTACCGGACACCGGCCGAGGTGTATCGTGCCGCCTGAACGACGAAATTGGGGCCATGCTGCGGGTCGGCCCCCGCGTCGATCGTCGTTTGTAGGGCATCCTGACGCGAAATATTTTTCGCCGGACGGTGCGCACGCGGCGCGAAGGCGAGAAAGGAGCACACACGCCAGAACGCAGAGCCTGTGGAAACTGCCGCCGCTATGGAAATCTGCAGAGAACACAGATTCCCACAGCGGCTTGGAAAAGCCTTCGGCTTTTCCACAGTTCCCACAAGGCACAAACGGTGGTTCTTTAACCCGGATTCAAGAGGCGCTGGTCCACCTTAAGTTCGCTGGTTTTCTGTCCGAAGAATGGGGAGCCCCTCCATCCACGAACCAATGCGTGTCAAGCGGCGGAGGGAGAGGTTGGATTGTCGTCCCT
>CAYUTT010000463.1:0-1564 GCA_964447575.1 uncultured Methyloceanibacter sp. | reverse complement strand
CGGGTGTGCGGGCAATCGACTGCTCAGCCTCGTGACCGGCCTCGATTTGCGCGGGCTCGCCGTGAAGCTCCCCGGTTTCGGCAATGTCGGCTTGAGCGCGCTCGACTGGTCGGCGACGGCGAAAGAGTAGAACTCGTCATTCCGGGACACGTCGAAGCGCGGGCCCGGAATCCATGACCATCGCGCATCGCCGCGCGTTCCGTGTTCATGGATTCCGGGCTCGCCGCTTCGCGGCGCCCCGGAATGACGCCAAAGCGGGCCGCTAGAGCAGTTTCCACTTATTGCGGAGCATATCCCGCGTGGCGGAAGTAGTTGATGCATTCTTCGGGAGCGAAAGCATTGAGAAGATCGGCGATGCGGCTCCACAGCGCGTCGACGGATCGTTCGCCGGCCTTGCGGAGCAGGGCTTTGAGTTTGGCGAAGAGCTGCTCGATCGGATTGAAGTCGGGCGAATAGGGCGGCAGGTAGAGCAGCTTTGCGCCAGCGGCTTCGATGGCTTGGCGCACGCCTGGCACCTTGTGGGCACTGAGATTGTCCATCACGACGATGTCGCCTGGCGTGAGCGTCGGCACGAGGATTTGCTCGACATAGGCCACGAACGCATTGCCGTTCATCGGGCCGTCAATGACTCCGGGTGCGGTCAGCGCGGTTGATCGCAAAGCTGCCACGAACGTGGTGGTCTTCCAGTGGCCCTGCGGGACCTTGCCGACCAGTCGTTTGCCGCGGGGGGCTCGCCCGCGCGGCCGGGCCATATTGGTCGAGGTGCCGGTTTCATCGATGAAGACCAGGCATTCAGGATCAAGCTTGGCTTGATTGTCAGCCCATTCGGCACGCGCTGCCGCAACGTCAGGCCGATCCTGTTCGGCGGCGCGCAGGCTTTTTTTTGAAGCTGAGGCCGTGGCGGTCGAAAAACCGCCAGAGCGAGCTGATCCCGGCTTTGCCCTGATGCTCGTCCAGAAGACACCCCTGGATCTCCTCCAGTGTCAGATCAGGCTCGCGCCGAACCAGATCAAGCAGCCATTCCTCGTAGTGCTTGAGCGGTGACCGGCTCCGTCCCTTGTTCGCTTTGGCCTCGAAGCTGCCGGTCTCACGCCACCGCTTGGCCCAGCGGATCGCGGTCGAATCCCCGATCGCAAACTGCCTGGCAGCCGCCCGCGCCGCCGCCCCACCCTCGACTACATGGATCACTCGAAATCGCAGATCGTTCGAATATGCCATCGCAGCCTCCTCAACCGAGGAGACTACAGAATCTTATTCGCGACGCGCTGGGAATCCCCTCGATTCATAAAAAGTGGAAACTGCTCTAGTGGATAGAATCTGACGCTTGGTACTCGCGCAGAAACCTCCGTCCCGGTCGTGGAAGGGCGTTCCTTCGTCACTCCGACAAAGCGGCGCGCAGTTTATGCCCAACCTCACTTTTGCGTAATGTCACCTCAAGCTATTCTGAATACCCTGCGCTGGAGATTTTGCAGCATGGCGAAGCTCGTCTTCGGAATGAACCAGTCGCTCGACGGCTATGTCGACCATCTGGAGTTCGCGCCAAGCCCCGCGCTCTTTCGCCATT
>CAYUTT010000462.1:0-1571 GCA_964447575.1 uncultured Methyloceanibacter sp. | reverse complement strand
CGCAAATGGCACTACCAGTTAGTGCATCACGGAATCTGGGACATGGACATCCCGGCCGCGCCGATCCTGTTCGACGCCTTCGCTCGTCTGGCCGAAAAGCCCAAGGCGCTGCCGCCCGCACCGAGAGGCATCCTTGTGACGCGCACCTCGCAATTGCCGCCGCCGCTGCGGCGCTTCGCGGCGCGTGGCAATCAAGGCGAGGCGATGACACCCAAAGTTCACATCGTCTTTCCGCCGAACGGCGCGAGCCTTGCGCTCTCTTCGGACGGCGAGGCGCTCGATCCCATCGCCATCAAGATCACCGGCGGCACGCCGCCTCTCAACCTTCTCATCAACGGCCTGCCACTCAAGACCGCCAACGGCGCGCGGACACTCTTCTTCGAGCCCGATGGGCCGGGCTTCGTGCGGCTCACGGTGACCGACTCGACGGGCGCCGCGGACAGCGTCACCGTGCGCTTGCAGTAGCTGCCCTAGCTATGCTTCGACTTCGAAGCGTGCTCGGGCTTGCCCTTGCGCTTGGTGGACGCCATCTCGTCGAGTTCCTTCTCGGTCATCGACTCGTACATGCTCCGCGAGGCGCCCTTGAGCTCGCTGACCTTGGTCTCGCCGCGCTTGGCGGCAAGGGCCGCCCCGGCGGCCTTCTGCTGTGCTGCTGACTTTGCTGGCATGACCGTTCTCCAGGTTTACCGGGAGCGAGAACGCGCCAGGCGGGCCCGGCGTTCCGGTAGCCTATCCCTGCGTCCGGTCCATCCAGCCCTTGACGAGACGCTTCCCGGTGCCCAACAACGGGGTATGGCGCAGGCCCCCAAGAAGCTCCACATCAAGACCTTCGGCTGCCAGATGAATGCGTACGATTCCGAGCGCATGGCCGAAGCGCTTCAGCCTGCCGGCTTCGTGCTGACCGAGGCGCTGGACGACGCCGACCTCGTTATCCTCAATACCTGCCATATCCGCGAGAAGGCGGCGGAGAAGGTCTATTCCGAGCTCGGGCGCGTGCGGCTTACCAAAGAGGCACGGAAAGCGCGAGGCCGGGAGACCATTGTGGCCGTCGCGGGCTGCGTCGCCCAAGCCGAGGGCGAAGAGATCATCGCCAGGGCGCCCGTGGTCGACATCGTGGTTGGGCCGCAAAGCCTGCATCGTCTCGGCGAGCTCGTGGCGGAGGCCGCGGCGACGGGCAAGCGCTCGGTCGAGACGGAATTCCCCGCGCAAGACAAATTCGCGGCGCTACCGCCGCGCGCGGCCGGCAAGCGCCAAGCGTCCGCCTTCGTCACCGTGCAGGAAGGCTGCGACAAATTCTGCACGTTCTGCGTCGTGCCGTATACGCGGGGCGCGGAATATTCGCGGACGCCTAGCGAGATCGTGGCCGAGGTCGAACGGCTCGCCGCGCGCGGCGTGCGTGAGGTGACGCTGCTCGGGCAAAACGTCAACGCCTATCACGGCGATGGGCCGGACGGCCGTGTCTGGTCGCTCGCGCGCCTGTTGCGGCGGCTTGCGGAGATCCCCTCGATCGCGCGCTTGCGCTTCACCACGAGTCATCCGCGCGACATGGACGAGGACCTCATCGCGCTGTT
>CAYUTT010000461.1:0-1573 GCA_964447575.1 uncultured Methyloceanibacter sp. | reverse complement strand
GCGCGGGCGGTCCCTCAGTCTCGCCCGTACCGCTCACTACCGCTCTGTTCCGCAACGAAAGCCAGTCCTTTTTGGGCAGGAAGCCGCGGTCGGCGCGCCGAGGAACGATCGAGGTTAATCGGCTTTTAAGCCGAGTGACCGGCCGGCGTGTCTTGACCAGTCCAGAACGCTTAAAGCCCAAGCCAGCCATTATACCAGCCTTCAAAATGGTTGACCGATCGTCGCCCATTCACGCTGCGCGATTGAGGTGATCCGCCCGGTTTCTGCCAGGAGTTTGCGCCAGGCGTCCTGGCAGGCGTCCTGGCATGCGTCGAGGATTGCAGTGTAGCTGGCGAACACACGATTGCCGAGATAGTTCTGGCGCAGATACTGCCAGATGTTCTCGGCCGCGTTGAGTTCCGGGCAGGCGGGTGGCAGAGGCACGAGCGTGATGTTGCCGGGGGTACGGAGCTTGCGCGTGGTGTGCCACCCGGCCTTGTCGAGGAGGAGCAGCGCGTGTGCGCCGGGGGCGACGGCCTCGCCGATGGCATCGAGATGCGCCTGCATGGCCTCGGTGTCGGCCTGTGGCATGATGAGGGCGACACCGGTGTCGCGGCTCGGACAGACGGCGCCGAACACATAAGCGTTTTCGTAGCGCTGATCCTTGGGCTGGCGCGGCCGTGATCCTCTCTTGGCCCACTGATAGACGAGGCTGTTCTTCTGTCCGACCCGCATCTCGTCCTGGAACCAGACCTCGATGGGGGTCCCCGGCGCGAGCGTGCTCACGACCTGCGTGACCGTCGCCGGGAAGTTTTTTTAAAAGTCTCGATCGCCGCGGGTTCCTGCATGGGGTGCTGCGGCCTGGCGCTGATGCGCGAGAAACCGAGCTGCTTGAGGACACGGCCGAGGCTCACTTCCGACAGGTCGATGCCGAAGCGATCCCGCACGACGCGCTTGAGGTCGACGCAACGCCAGCGCACGACCCCGTCCGTCTCCGGGTCTGGTCCGGCCTCGACCAGCCGCTTCAGCACGCCCTTCTGCTCATCCGACAATCGCGCCGGCCGCCCCGGCGGCTTGATGTCAATCAGCCCGTCGGGACCATGCTGGTTGAAGCGGTGCACCCAGTCCCGCAATGTCTGCCGATCCATCCCGCCGATCCGCGCCGCCTCGCTGCGGTTCATCCCGTCGAAAACCGCAGCCAAAGCCAGCAAACGACGCGTCTGTGCCGCGTCCTTTGCCCGCGCGGCATGGCGGCGAAGATCGTCCGCCCCGAAATCCGCCCGAAGCTCGATCGCTGCGCCCATCTCGGCCTCCGAATCAATCCGGTCGGCCGCAATCGAATCACAGCGGTGCCAGCAGCGCGAGCGGGCACAGAGAGTCACGCCTTCCAAAGGCTGGTATAAGGACCGAAGCGCCTTCACCATTCCGCAAGAGCAGGAGTGGGCGAGAGTGCCCAGCCCAAAAACGTGCTCGTCATCAAGAGCTTTTCACTTGCGCTCCGCCCTTTTTAGCCAGTGACTTTGGCGCGTTTCCGTCACGATCAAAACGCGCCGCACGCAGCTTCGCCGTTCGATCGCGGATCGAATCGGCATAC
>CAYUTT010000460.1:0-1578 GCA_964447575.1 uncultured Methyloceanibacter sp. | reverse complement strand
AGGGCTATGCGAAGCAAACTCAGCTGCGGGCCACGGGGCCGACATTGAAACGGCTGGCCTGGCGGTCCCAGAACAGCTCCTAAACGAAAGTTCAGAAAATGCGACCTTGGAAAGTTCAGAAAATCCAGCGGCTACCGCAACGGCCTGTCGATAGCACGTGAAGATGTCCGGCTTTGGTAGCACATCAAATGTCCGCTTCTGTTGCTGTTGTCCTGTGGGCGGGGTGGGCGAGCGGAGCTCGTCCAGGCCGTCCACAGGGCCGCGGAGCGGAGTTACGCGGCGGTTTGCCCGACGCCCGCCTCGGCGAGGCGGCCGTCGGGCGTGTAGTCGGCGAGCTTTCTCGGCCCGTGGAAGACGGCGAGCGCGCCGTCCCGGTAGCGGTGCACGCGCACCCTCGCCTTGACGAAGTGGCGGCGGTGGCGCTGCTCGGGGATCTGCAGGACGAGGCCCTCGTAGCGCACGGTGTTGTCGTTGCCGACGACGCGCTCTTCCTTCACGCACAAGACGTTGGCGAGATCGCCGACGAAGGGAAGGAAGGCCGTTCCCTCTTCGGCGGCGACGACGCAAAAGCGCGCGTTGTGCTCGTCCCGGTAGACCTCGTCGAGCCACAGATTGGCTGCCGCGATCGTGTCGCAGCCCGCGAGCCGCAACAGCGGCGGCAGGCGCTTTTGCAGCGTGCCGAACAGCCGCTCCATGCGGCCGCGCCCCTCCGGCGAATAGGAGGCAATGTGCTCGATGCCGAGCTCGGACAAGGCCCGCCCGACCTGGGTCAGGCGATGCTCCGAGACCCGCTCGCCGGCCTTCGGCGTCACGAAGTAGTGGCTGCCCCGGTCGGTGTAGAGCGATGAGAACAGCCCGCACGCCGCGATCGTCTCGGCAAGGCCGCGCAGGCTCGAGGCCGTGCCCTCCTCCTCGCACAGGAAGATCGAGGTGATCGCGCTCGTCGCGTCGTCGAGGGTCACGACGAGATCGAGCGGCGGACCCACCGGCAGCCAGGCATGGCGCGAGCCGTCCTGGAACAGCATCATTCCCGGCAGCGGCCGGCGCGGCCGCTTCTTGCGATGCGCCGAGCGCTTCGGTGCCTTGCGCACCAGACCGCGCGACTGCAGCACGCTCTTGGTCCAGGTGTAGCCGCGCCCGAAGGGCCGCCCGTCCGGCATCGGCCGGCCCCAGACCGCCTCGTGGAAGTGCTTCGCCGTGAAGTCGAAATAGCGGCTGCGAAACTCCTCCACCACCCATTCGATCTCGTCCACCGGCGCTCGCCGCCCGGACATCCGCCCGCGACGCCGGTCGACCAGACCTTCCGCCCCATGCGCCTCGTAGGCATCCCGCAAGCGACGGAAATGCCGCTCGCTCAGCCCCAGAAGCTCTCCCGCTTCCACGCAGCTCAACCGCTTCCTGCGATGCAACCCGATCGCATCGATGATCCGGGCCATCCTGACCTCCGGTAGCATCCGATCCTCCGGTCTGTGACCGGACAGATCGTGCGCTACCAAACCCGGACATATCATCCGCTACGGACACGGCGTTCCTGGCCACCTTGCGCGCCGGGCACGGCGATTACATCATCAATGAAGA
>CAYUTT010000459.1:0-1580 GCA_964447575.1 uncultured Methyloceanibacter sp. | reverse complement strand
AGTTCGTTCCTCGCCTATGTCAACCGGACCGTGCGTATGCAGGGGGCCGGCCGCGAAGATTTGCGGCGTATCCTCCGCGCGTTCGCCGTCGCCGCGGTGATCGGCAGCGGTGCGGCGTTCCTGACGGGCATGAACATGGTCGCGACCTCCGCGGCGGAGAAATCGAGCTCGCATCCGAAGGGCCAGCGCGAGGACAAACCGCCCCAGCCCAAGCCAAGCGCCAGGGTCTAGGCGTCGGCCCGGACGGCCGCGCACCGCTTCCATAAAGCCGCGACGTGCGGGTGGCTTAGGGGGGCCCGGTGATCTCGCGTGTGAAGTCGCCCCAGATGGCGCGCACGCCTTCGGTCAGGGTGCCCAGCCGCTCACCGACCACATCCCAATTGACCATGCGCTTCTGCTCGACGCCGTCCGCGCCCGCGTCGAGGATGTAGACCACGACGACCATGAGCAGCGCGCCGAAAATGACTCCGAGAAGAAACCGCATGACCCCCACCCGATACCTCCGCCAATCATAGGTTGCCGAGGGGGCGAGCGGAAGATGGTTCGCACGCCGCAGGCCGCGGTTTTCCGGTTGTTGTTCGCCCTATTTTGCGCCCCAGAGGCGAGCCGGCCGGCTTGAGGGGATGCTGTGTCGCAGGCCGCAGGGCCTGGAGTTTGATCTTTGTCAAGGTTCACCCCGGTCCCGTGGCGCATTCCTCGGCAAGCAGAGGGGAAAGCGCATGGCGGCAATGCTCGAGCGTGACGAGTGGAAGGCCTTTTCGGATTTTCTGGCGCTCGGGGTCGCGGGCCTTCTGGTCATCGTGGGGCTCATCCTGGCGCTCGCCGGCCAGGACAGGGTCATCGCCTTTCACGGCTGCCTTCTCCTTGGCGCGGCGAGCCTGGCCTTCCTCTATATCCTCACGCAAATCATCGAGAAGAAGGAGCCGCGGGAGGAGACCGGCTATGCGGACGGCGTCATCCGCGCCGGAGTCATCGCCACGGTGGTCTGGGGGCTCGTGGGCTTCATCGTCGGCGATCTGATCGCCTGGCAGCTCGCTTATCCCGTACTCAACCTCGACCTACCCTGGACGAGCTTCGGGCGCTTGCGGCCGGTGCACACCTCCGCCGTGATCTTCGCCTTCGGCGGCAACGCGCTGATCGCCACGTCGTTCTACGTCGTTCAGCGCACCTGCCGCGCCCGGCTCGCCGGCAAGTGGTCGCCCTGGTTCGTGTTCTGGGGCTATCAGCTGTTCATCGTGCTGGCGGCGACCGGCTACGTCATGGGCGTCACGCAATCCAAGGAATATGCCGAGCCGGAGTGGTACGTCGACCTCTGGCTCACCGCCGTCTGGGTCGTCTACTTCCTCGTCTTCATCGCCACGATCGCCAAGCGCCGCGAACCGCATATCTACGTCGCCAACTGGTTCTATCTCGCCTTCATCGTCACCATCGCCATGTTGCACATCGTCAACAATTTGGCGGTGCCGCTGTCGCTCGTCGGCTCGAAGAGCTACATCGTCTTCGCCGGCGTCCAGGACGCCATGACCCAGTGGTGGTACGGCCACAACGCCGTGGGCTTCTTCCTCACCGCGGGTTTCCTC
>CAYUTT010000458.1:0-1600 GCA_964447575.1 uncultured Methyloceanibacter sp. | reverse complement strand
TTGCGTGCGACCTCGGCCGCCGCTTCGAGCGAGGCTTGCGGCGTGGCGATCATGACGTTCTCGACGCGGTCGAAGCAGGGATCGCCGGGCTTCGGCGTCTCCTCGTTGGTGCGCAGGCAATCGCGCACGCTCAGCGGCACCTTGATGTCGTATTTCTCGACGATGGCGGATGCATCCGCGTTGGTGGACGGGTCCGGCACGGTGGGGCCCGAGGCGATGATCGACGGATCGTCGCCAGGCACGTCGGAGATCATCAGCGCCACGACGCGCGCGGGATAGGCGGCCTTCGCCAGGCGCCCGCCCTTGATGGCGGAGAGGTGCTTCCGCACCGTGTTCATCTCCGAGATGGTGGCGCCGCTTGCGAGCAAGGCCTTGTTCACCGCCTGCTTGTCCTCGAGCGTGATGCCGGGACCGGGCAGGGCGAGGAGCGCCGAGCCGCCGCCCGAGATCAGGCACAGCACGAGATCGTCCTCCGTGAGGCCTTGCACCATCTTGAAGATGCGCTCCGCCGCCGCGCGGCCTGCGGTATCGGGCACGGGATGGGCGGCCTCGACCACCTCCAGCCGCTCCGTCGGCACGCGATAGCCGTAGCGGGTGACGACCAGCCCTTCGAGCGGCCCGTCCCAAGCGTCCTCCAGCGCCTTGGCCATGGCGCCGGAGGCCTTGCCGGCGCCGATGATGACGGTGCGGCCCTTGGGTCTTGGCGGCAGATGGGCCGGCACGCATAGCGAAGGCAGGGCCGCGTCCACGCCCGCCTTGAACATGGCTTTGAGAAGCGCTTCGGGCGTCATTCTTGGCTGGATCCTCCCCCCTTCGTTTGCAGGCCGAAGACCCTGCACAGACGATTGCCATAAGGCAAGTGAATGAATACGGTGCCCGTTCCTTTGCGGAAAGCCGGGTTTGCTGGGAAGCTAAAGAAGTGGGGGCTATGCGTAATGGCAGCTGGGTCGGGCAGTAGCGAGCAACACAAAAAACCGAAATCCGATATCGAGATCAGCCAGGCCGCGACCATGCGGCCGATCCTCGAGGTCGCCAAGGAGAAGCTCGGCATCGACGCCGAGGACCTGATCCCCTACGGCCACTACAAGGCGAAGGTTTCCCTCGACTATATCGACTCGCTCACCAAGAAGCCCGACGGCAAGCTGATCCTCGTCACCGCCATCACGCCGACGCCCGCGGGCGAGGGCAAGACCACGACCACGGTGGGCCTCGGGGATGCGCTCAATCTCATCGGCAAGAAGGCGATGATCTGCGTCCGCGAGCCCTCGCTCGGGCCCTGCTTTGGAATGAAGGGCGGCGCGGCCGGCGGGGGCTATGCGCAAGTCGTGCCCATGGAGGACATCAACCTCCACTTCACGGGCGACTTCCATGCGATCGGCGCCGCGAATAATTTGCTCGCGGCGATGATCGACAACCACATCTATTGGGGCAATGCGCTCGATATCGACACGCGCCGGGTAACGTGGCGCCGCGCCGTGGACATGAACGACCGTGCCCTCCGGTCCATCGTCAGCTCGCTTGGCGGCGTCACCAACGGCTTCCCGCGCGAGGCGGGCTTCGACATCACCGTGGCCTCCGAGATCATGGCGATCTTCTGCCT
>CAYUTT010000457.1:0-1602 GCA_964447575.1 uncultured Methyloceanibacter sp. | reverse complement strand
CGCGTGGCCAAGAGCACGAAAGCCGCAAGCAACAAGGAAATTGGGGAGGGGCGGGTCGTGCCGGCGCTTTCGGGCCCTGGCGCGGGCCCTCAGCGGGCCGTTCTATGCGTCCGCGCCGTCAGGCCGCCGTGCGCTGACGGCGCCCAGTCAGGGTGCCGAAAAGCCTGGATTAAAGGGCAGAACAAAGCAAAAACGAACCTGCCTCAGGCTACTTTGTCCCCAACGGACCGATGCTGTCGATAAAGTCGTCGGCGCGACCGGGCTGGTCGCCCTCGCTGCTGCGGGGCTGAGTTGGGTTGTTCTTGTCTTCATCGCCCCACCGGGGCTAAGGGCTCGCACCGACGCTACGGAACGCCACTGGCATCGAAACTCACGTAACTGACGCAGCCGCAAGGTCTGGCGGCGGCCAGACCAAACGCAGTGCCATAGTCTTGAGGTTCTGGACGATAGCCGCAAGGTGGAACTCGTCGCGTGCGCCGGAGAGGCCGCGCAATCGCAGCCGCTCGAAGCCGTGATGGGTCTTCAAGTGTGCAAAGCGCATCTCGACCCGCTTCCTCGCGTCACGCGACCTGGCAAACGCCTTCGTCTTCATCTTGCGGCGCGCCACATCGCGGGCATCTTCGTGAACATCGCGCGGGATCTTGCGCGCTGCGTCCCTGGTGCAGCACCTCGGCTTTAGAGAACAGACATCGCAGTCACGCTTCGAGGCGCGGTAGAGCAGCGTGCGCCCATCATGCACCGTGCCGCTGGTGCGGAGCTTCTTGCCGTTGGGACAGATATAGTGGCCATGCCGCTTGTCCCAGATGAAGTCGGCCCGCGAGAAGATGCCGTCGGCTCGAGCGCTCTTCTCCCAGACCGGGATGTGCGGCGTGATCTTTTTGTCGTTGACGAGCCAGCCAAGGAACTTACCGGTTCCGTAGGCAGTGTCGGCGGCAAGCCGCTTGGGCTTCAGCGCGAAGCTCAGCTCGGTCCGGTCGATCATAGCCTTCGTCGCCGCCACCTCGTCATAGGTCCTGGCCGGCGTTGCCTCGACATCGACGATGACCGCATTCTCGATGTCGATCAGATAGTTGAGCCCATAGCCGAACTGCACCCGCTTGTTGGCCTTGGCCGTCCAGGCCGAACAAGGGTCCGACGGTGAGATCACCTTCGGCGGTTTGCGGTCGGGGTTGGGCTCGGCCGCCTCATCGAGCGCGGCGAGGTACTCGGCGACGGCGCGGGTCTGCCGTCTCTTCTCCGACCAGTCCAGCTCCGCCGGTGCCTTGCCATGGTAGCGGCTGGCATTTGCTTCGAGCACGCTGGCATCGACCGCGAAGCCCTCCCCCTTGACGAGGCCCATGGCCATCGCTGCCCAGACAACGCGCTCGAAGACGTGCCGCAACACGTCGCTATCGCGGAAGAGGCCAAGGCGGTTGAGCGAGAAGGTCGAGTGATGCGGGACCTCGTCTTCGAGATCGAGCCTGCAGAACCACCGATATGCGAGGTGAAGCTCAACTTCTTGGGTCAGCCTGCGCTCAGAGCGGATGCCGTAGCAGTAGCCCAAAATAAGCATGCGGATCATGAGCTCGGGATCAACCGAGGGACGTCCGATGTCGCTGTAGT
>CAYUTT010000456.1:0-1603 GCA_964447575.1 uncultured Methyloceanibacter sp. | reverse complement strand
TTCGAGGGCACGCTGCCCTTGGGTCTGGTGACACCAGCAGGGGTCTGACTCCTTCCAAGTTTTCGTGTTAGAAGCCGCCTCATGTCCGACAGACTATCGCAACTCGAGATCATCACCTTCGGCTGCAGGCTCAACGCCTACGAGTCCGAAGTCATGCGCGCGCATGCGGACGCCGCGGGACTTTCCGACGCGGTGATCGTGAATACGTGCGCGGTGACGGCGGAAGCGGTGCGCCAGGCACGCCAAGCCATCAGGCGCGCGCGCCGGGAGAAGCCCGGCGCCAAGATCGTGGTCACGGGCTGCGCCGCGCAGATCGATCCGGATCGCTTCGCCGCGATGGACGAGGTCGACCATGTCGTCGGCAACCATGAGAAGATGCAGGCCCGTACCTTCCTCGGCCTCGGCACGCAGGACACCGAGAAGGTCGCGGTCAACGACATCATGTCCGTGCGCGAGACCGCGGGACATCTGATCGAGGGCTTCGGCAGTCGCGCGCGCGCCTATGTGCAGATCCAGAATGGCTGCGATCATCGCTGCACGTTCTGCATCATCCCGTTCGGGCGAGGACCGTCGCGGTCCGTGCCGGCGGGCGAGGTGGTGGCGCAGGTGCGCCGTCTCGTCGAGAACGGCTATGCCGAGATCGTGCTGACGGGCGTGGACATTACCGCCTATGGCGCGGACCTGCCTGGCGCAATGACGCTCGGCAAGCTTGTGCGCACCGTGCTCAAGCTCGTGCCGGAGCTGCCGCGCTTACGGCTCTCCTCCATCGACTCCGTCGAGGCCGACGCGGATCTGATCGCCGCGATCGCGGAGGAGGAGCGGCTGATGCCGCATCTGCATCTGTCGCTGCAAGCAGGCGACGATCTCACCTTGAAGCGGATGAAGCGCCGCCATGGGCGCGCCGACTCCGTCGCGTTCTGCGAAGCCATGCGGGCTGCGCGGCCCGACATCGTGTTCGGCGCCGACATCATCGCCGGCTTCCCTACCGAGACAGAGGAAATGTTCGAGAACTCGCTGTCGCTGGTCGACGATTGCGGGCTCACCTTCCTCCACGTGTTTCCGTTCTCCGCGCGCGAGGGCACGCCCGCCGCGCGGATGCCGCAGGTGCACGGCGCGGTGATCGCCCGGCGCGCGAGCGAGCTGCGCGACAAGGGTGTGGCCGCGCTCAGAGCCCATCTTGCAAGCGCCAAGGGGCGCCGCATTCAGGTGCTGCTGGAGAGCGAGCGCCAAGGCCGTTCGCCCGACTTCACGCCGGTCAGGCTTGCGCCCTGCGCCGCCGCTGCCGGCGCACTCGTGGACGCCGTCGTCTCCGGTGACGATGGTGCGAGCCTTCTTGCCGAGGCCCGGCGATGAGCGAAGCCAAGAAGGCCTCGTGGCTGCAAAGGACATTCGGCATCGGCGGGGATAAGCCGGAACCCGCTGAGCCCGCTCCACCCGCGCAAAAAGAGCCGCCGTCCAGGGAGCCGAAGCGCGAGCCTCCCGCGCCCGGCCCGGCGAAGAAGGAGCCGCCCCGCGACAAGCCAGCAAAGAAAGAGCCTCCGTCGCAGGACCGGCCGCCGAAGCACGCCGTAGCGCAGGGCGGCGAGGCTGCGCCCCCGCCTGC
>CAYUTT010000455.1:0-1622 GCA_964447575.1 uncultured Methyloceanibacter sp. | reverse complement strand
CATAGTGCATAGAATAACCATTCTTGGGACTTCCAACCGAGACCCCGCGCCGAGCTATCGCCGAATCTTGGTGACGGCCTGAAGGATCAGGCGGCGGCTTGGGCTTGAGGCGCGGCAGCATTGCCGGTGACCTCGATGCCGTCATTGAACTTCACACCTTGGATCAGCTTTGGCAACTGGTTGTGGCCGTCGATCCGGCGCCAGTTTTTTTGCGCGCCCTCGACAAGCTTGAAGACCATGACGAGCGCGGTCTTGTTCGACAGGCAGCCTTTCGATCGGATCGTACGGTGCCGGACGGTCGCAAAGGTGCTTTCAATGGGGTTCGTCGTTCGTAAGTGCTTCCAGTGCTCGGCGGGGAAGTCGTAGAACGCCAGCAGCGCATCGCGGTCCTTGGTCAGGCAATCGGCCGCCTTCTCGTATTTGACCTCGTAGGTTTCGACGAAGGCTTGGAATGCCGTAACGGCATCGTTCTTGGTCTCGGCCATCCAGATCTCCTGCAGCGCGCGCTTGGCCTTCGTGTGCAGGCTCTTCGGCATCTTGTTCAGGATGTTCGCGGTCTTATGCACCCAGCAGCGTTGCTCGCGGGTTGTCGGCCACACCTCGCCGAGCGCCTTCCAGAACCCGAGCGCGCCGTCGGCGACCGCGATCTCCGGCGCCGTTGTCAGGCCGCGACGCTTCATATCGAGCAGCAGGCCACGCCACGATTCCGAGCTCTCGCGCAGGCCATCGGTGAAGCCGACGATCTCCTTCCTGCCTTCGGGTGTCGCGCCGATGATCACCAGGATGCACTGCGCCCGGTCCTCGAGCCGGGCCTCCAAATGGATGCCGTCGGCCCAGATGTAGACGTAGCGCTTTGCCGACAGGTCGCGCTTCTGCCAGCGCCCATGCTCCTCGCTCCACGCCTCCTTGAGGCGAACGATCGCCGACGCCGATAGTCCTGGCGCGTCCTTGCCGACCAGGGCCGCCAGCGCTTCCTCGAAGTCGCCGGTGGAGATGCCCTTCAGGTAGAGGATAGGGATCAGCACCTCCAGGCTCTTCGATCGCCGCGCATATGGCGGCAGGATCGATGGCGAGTACCGGATGCGCTCGCCCTCGGCAGCTTCGCGGTCGCGCACGCGCGGCTGGCGAACGGCGACCGGGCCGATCCCCGTCATGATCTCGCGTTCCGGCAAATGGCCGTGGCGTACAACCCGGAGGCGGCCGTCTTCCGTGAGCTTGCCGGCGTGTTGGCTGAGGAAATCGGCAACCTCGGCCTCGACGGCCTGCGCCAGCAAGCCGCGCGCGCCATGGCGCAAGACTTCGGTGAGCAGATCGGTGAACATCCCTGGCTGGGAAAGCTTGAAAACGTTACTGTCGGTCACGGCGTATCACTCCTTCGTTGGAGAAGTGGGGGCGTTGAACACCACCACGATACGCCGCCTTACCCCCTTACGCCGTCACCAACTTCCGGCCATAGCTCTCCCCGCGCCCTTTGGGACCGCATCGGCGCAATCCTCGACACCTTCTCCGCCGCCGAGTGCCGCAACTTCTTCAGCCACGACGGCTATGCGTAATCTCGAACAGAAACGACTCTAGTGTCCTAGCGATTCTGCGAACCGTAAGAACGGGACACTAGGCGGCCT
>CAYUTT010000454.1:0-1625 GCA_964447575.1 uncultured Methyloceanibacter sp. | reverse complement strand
TCTCGATCGCTCGCACCGACTCCAGAATGACCGTTGAGTTTCGTGAGCGCAGCGCTTCGAGGAGTTGGGGCAGAGCTCTCTTGCCGCGAAGGATGCCTGCAGCGCGCGCCGCGTTAGCGCGCGATTCCATACTCGTGCCGCCCACGATCACGCGCCCAATCGCATCGACGACGTCGTCGGAAACCGTCAGATAGGGGTCAATGATGATCGGTTCGGGCTGCCGGAAGCGGTTCTTCAAGTCGCTGCCGATGCTTTTCAGCGCGGCGGTCCAGCCGGTCTTGACGTAGCCGACGTAATAGAAGTTCACCAGTCCGTCGACCGCGGTGGCCTGGATCTCCGGCACGGCATCGCGCGTGGCCTCGATCAGAGGGGGCAGGCTTTGCGGCGTGCCAAGGCGGATGATGGCGCCAACGGCCTCGGAGCGGACGTCTTGGACCGGGTCCTTAATGAGCTCCGCGAGCGCGGGTATATCCGCCGCCGAGCCTCGCCTGCCAAGCTGCTGCGCGGCCCGGGCGCGTTCTTTCGGGTCGCTGCTCTTGAGGTCTTGGGCTTGCCCCGCTGTGACGGCCGCGAGCAGAGAAAACAACGTGAGGCATACAGGGAGAATCGAACGACGGGTGATTTTCATGGCGGCTGTCCCGCGAGGACCTCAGCCCTCGATAGGTCCTCCCATTATACGTAGTCGATCTCGACGCGGTGCTGGATAATACCGGCCGCATAGCCCATCTCGAGTAGTTTTTGTGCGGATTCAATAACTTCCGGGGCCATGTCTAGGGTATGGTGGTTCACATACATTCCCACAAACTTTTCCGCGGTCGATTGATCGAGGCCCCGCGCGAACTCCAGCGCATAAGACAGCGCCTCTTCGCGGTGTTCTAAGGCGTACTCGATGCTGTCGCGCAAACGGTCACGGCATTCGCGTTGCACTTCGCTCGAGAAAGAGCGCAGCACGGCATTGGCGCCAAGCGGCAAAGGCAGGCCATGCTGTTCTTTCCACCAGACGCCCAGATCGACAATGCGATGCAAGCCGGACTGGTGATAACTGAGTTGCCCTTCGTGAATGACAAGACCCGCATCCACTCTTCCGGCCGTCACTTCATCGAGCACCTTGTCGAAGGCAACGACCTTGGGCTCAAAGTCCGGCTCGAAGAGCCTCAAAGTCAGGTAAGCCGTGGTGAGCGTGCCAGGCACGGCGATGGTCTTACCCTTCAGGCCGCCCGCAATCGGACGCCTCGAAACGACGATCGGCCCATACCCGTCTCCGACGCTCGATCCCGAGGCGGTCAGAATGTAGCGGCCGGCCACGTACGGATAGGCATGGTAGGAGATAGCGGTCATCCCATAACGGCCCTCGTGAGCGGCCATGTTGAGCGACTGAATATCACTAAGCTGATGCTCGAACTGGACCAGCGGAGAGCGAACCTTTCCGGTGGCCAAGCCGTAGAACATGAAGGCGTCATCAGCGTCGGGGCTGTGGGCGACGACGACTTTTTGTTGAATGGATGTCATGAGCGGGTCTGCTGGAGAAGTGCGGCCGTTCGGCCGTACGCCAGGAACCCCCGCACGCATTCCGAGGCGCAGGTGGCGCAGATCGCCGCCTCGATCCGCGAGTGGGGCTGGACCAA
>CAYUTT010000453.1:0-1641 GCA_964447575.1 uncultured Methyloceanibacter sp. | reverse complement strand
ACTGATTTTGGTCAGTGAAGTTTCATCAACGTCATCCAAGCGGCTTCCGCCGTCAAGGAAGAAGCTCTCATCCATAGCAAACACAGGGTCCGAAACGCGGTACATTGGCCCTCACCGTCCTCAACACGAGATGCAATTCCAAGCGGAAGACCCGAGCATTATCTACAGGGTCGCGGATGCGCCCTCACGGCACTTGCTGAGAGAGGTTCTCCCGCTTGGCACCGGCCCTTCGACGAAGGGCCGATAATCGGAACCGCTCTTGATGACCGCATGTGCGGTGCGGGCCACCTTGGCGGTAATGGCTGTCAGCGCCTTGCGCTTGAGATCAGCGTTGCCGCGATCACGCGCAATGTAGCGCTCATACTTGGCTCGGAAGCTGTTGTCGGGTTGGCGAATGGCGACCTGCGCGGCGACCCAGAAAGTCCGCCTCAGGCGGGCATTGCCGAACTTGGAGAGCTTCGTTTGACCTCGGAACTGTCCTGACTGGTGCGTCGCCAGGTCAAGGCCGCAAAACTTCAGGAACTGTCGGTGATGTCGAAAGCGGCGAAGATCACCGGCTTCGGCCAGAATGGTCATGGCGTTGATCGGCCCGATGCCGGGAATCTGTCGTAGGCGCTGATAGTCGGCGTTGTTCGCCAGCATCGCGTGGGCCTGTGCCTCAATCTCGTTGCGTTGTCGAATAAGACTTCGGCCTTCGGCAACGACCATGCGGAACATAGCGATTGCAGGGCCATCCAGTGGGACTGGCAGACCGATCGAGGATTGCGCCGTCTCGTAAATATCGCCCAAAAGACGGGGCTTTGAGACCTTCCTGCCGACGACATCCCATGCCGCGTCAATGAAAGCTTCTTTCGAGTGCGCTGTGATGCTAGCCGGGGTCGGGAAGCGCTCTAGGAAGGCGAGGAACCAGTCGCTGCGTGAATTGCCAGCGAAACGCGCGACCTCCGGAAAGTAGAGCGGCAAATAGTGCGTCAGCAGCCGGTGCCAAAGCTCGGTCTTGGCCTTCGATATGATCTCGTGCGTCTTCGACAGTTCCTGAATATCGTTGATGCCGGCAACGAGCGGGTCAGCATAGGTCTGGGTGGCGCCGATCCTTAGCATGTGCAGGATCACCTGCGCGTCCTTCGGATCGTTCTTGTCCCAGCCGTTGTGAAGGGCCTCCCGCGTGCGCGCGAGCGCAACCGAGGACACGAGCCTGAGCGCAATGCCCGCTTGTAGTAAACGGAAGGCCAGGGGCCGGTGATAGTTCCCGGTCGCTTCAAAGCCCGCAATGATGGGCTTCCCTATGCCAAGCAGCATATCGACGAAGCGGTCGTGTTCCACTTTGGTGTTCGGCACAACGAGGCGTCGTCGCCTGGTCTTGCCAGGCACCTCGATCAGAACGTCGTTGTGAAGCTTCGAAATATCGATAGCTACCAGAATGCCGTCGGGCGGCGTAAGCTTTGGTCTGGTCATGGTCGGGCCCTCTCCAAAGTGCTGATTCGACAACTTCACTTTAGAGATCTGCGGCCCGGCCCTGACCGCCTGCCTGCGTAGTGAGCGCCGCAGGCGGTCAGGGCCTCCGTCCAAACAGCTCCTGATGTGCTACGGACAGGAGTACTCGGCAGCGCGTTCGGTTGAGATTGCGCTTGACCTCGCCCA
>CAYUTT010000452.1:0-1657 GCA_964447575.1 uncultured Methyloceanibacter sp. | reverse complement strand
CGGGCGCCCAAGGACGAGACTGTGCTCGCGGGCTATTACTGTATCGATACGTTCACGCCGCTCAACGAGAGCGCCTATCTCGCCGCAAGGTCGGCGGTTGACTGCACGCTGACGGCAGCAGAGAAGCTGCTGGAAGGAACGGCGCTGGCTTACGCGCTCGTGCGGCCGCCGGGTCACCACGCCGAGACGCGCAACTTCGGCGGATTCTGCTATTTCAACAACGCTGCCATCGCGGCAAACCTGCTTGCACGCTACGGCAAGGTGGCGATCCTCGACATCGACTATCATCATGGCAACGGTCAGCAGGAAATCTTCTATCACCGGTCGGACGTTCTGACGGTTTCGGTGCACGGCCATCCGAGCTTCGCCTATCCCTACTTCACGGGATTCCGGGACGAGACAGGCATCGGCGCCGGCGCCGGATACAATCTCAACATCCCCCTGCCCGAGCACATCACGTCGGAGCAACACCGAAGAGAAGTCGGCGAAGCCTTGCGCCGCGTGAAGCGCTTCGGCGCTACCTACCTCGTGATCTCACTC
Source organism: uncultured Methyloceanibacter sp. (assembly GCA_964447575.1). Taxonomy (GTDB): domain Bacteria; phylum Pseudomonadota; class Alphaproteobacteria; order Rhizobiales; family Methyloligellaceae; genus Methyloceanibacter. The sequence goes on along the minus strand of CAYUTT010000452.1, from coordinate 1,117 downwards.
GGGTTCGACACGGCGCGCGGCGATCCGACCGGCACCTGGTCGAACCGCGCCAAGGACTTTGAGCAGCTCGGCCGTATGATAGGCGCCCAAGGATACCCCACGCTCGTGGTCCAGGAAGGCGGCTACCGGGTGCGCACGCTTGGCATCAACGCGCGGAATTTCTTCGTTGGTCTCGCAGCGGGGAGTAAGGAGGCGCGTTCCCTATCGCCAATTGTGGCCGCGCCGGCGAAGGCCTCCCGCGAAAACTTGGATTGGCGGACTGCCGTCATGGCGGAGGACGTCGGCCGGGTACGTTCGCTTGTCGCCTCGACAGGGTTCTTCAACGCGGCGGAGGTCGAGATCGCGGCCGATCTCGTGACCGAGCGGCTCACCAAGGGCATCCGCTCAGGCTATCACTTCCTACTGGCCGAGCGCGGCTCGGGGCTGGCCGCTTACGCCTGCTACGGGCCTATCGATGGCACCCAAGACTCCTTCGACCTTTATTGGATCGCCGTGTCGCCGGAGGAGCAAGCCAAAGGACTCGGCACCCAGGTCTATCTACGTGCGGAGGCCGCGATGCTGAAGGCGGGCGCCAAGCGCGTCTATGCCGACACCTCTTCGTCCAATCATTATGCGCCGTCCCGGCGTTTCTACGAGCGTATGGGATTCGAAGAAGAGGCGCGGCTGAAGGACTTCTATGCACCAGGCAACGGCAAGGTCATCTACAGGAAGGAGCTTGCCTCCACCCAATCCTCCGAGTAGCCAAGCCGCCCGCATAGGATCGCTGGTTAGTCGACTAGCAACGCGAATTACGGTGCCGCTATGGGGTGCACGCCCACTCGGTCAGGCTTGGCGGCGCGAGCGGCATAATGTTTCCCAACAAACGTGGCCCGCGGAAACCTAACATGGTAGCGAGTTTGCGCGCACTCCTCCTGCTAGATATCGAGGTCGCCAAAGTCTCCACCGTCGAAGCCACCGTCATAGTCAGCATCCTCGAGTTGCGGTTCCTCGCCCTCCGCCTCAGCGGCCTGCGCCGTGTCGCCTTCACCAGTGCCGAACATGCCGGCGATGGCGTTGCCCACCAGGAGGCCCCCCGCGACGCCCAAGGCGGTCTGGGCCGCGCCGGCAAGAAAGCCTC
>CAYUTT010000451.1:0-1659 GCA_964447575.1 uncultured Methyloceanibacter sp. | reverse complement strand
CCGAACAGTTCGAGACCCGGCTGGCCGGCCATGCCGTGACGGAGCGCCCACATTTCCTTGCCGGCAATCGTCATGCGTTTCATGTTGAAGAACTTGACCTCGGGCACGGGCTTGCCGGTCGCTTTTTCGATCACCTTCATCGCGTTCGGTCCCTGGATCTGAAACCGGAACGAGCGGCGGCGGCTCGGATCCTTGCGCGTGGCGGTGCGCTCGTCGAGATCGAGGCGGACATTGTAGTTGCCGGTCTCGGCATGGAAGCGCACCCAGTTCAACGCCGGGCGGCGGCCGACAAGCTCCAGCTTGTTCTCGCCGAGATAGAACATGATGACGTCGCCGATGATGTAGCCGTCGTGGCTCACGGGCGCGAACTGCTTGGCTTTGCCGACCTCGAAGCCCTTGAAGCTGTTGTAGGCGAGATAGGAGAGGAGCTTCACCGCGTCCGGGCCTTCCACGAGGAGATCGTCCATGTGGTAGGACTGATTGAAGAGCACGGCGGTGTTCTGCCAGGCCTGCTGCTCGTCCCGCCAGTTCGTATATTCGGGCGGCACGCCCGGATACACATTCGCTCCGACCTGCTGATTGTACAGGTGGGCACTTAAGCTCTTCGCTTCCCGAAGCACGTCTTCGAGGCTCTTCGTTGTCATCTTTCACTCCGTATGAGAGCGGCGAACATCGCCGCTTTACTTCAGTCGTTGGATCGAATGAGAAACCAGGCTGGCACAGGCCAGCCCGTTCCCCATCGGTGAATCGTTCCCGCTTATGACCAGGCCGGCTTCGGGAACATGAGCGGTTTCGCGCCTTGCTTGTCCGCCGGGTAGAGACCAACCACTTCGCCGTTCTGCCATTGGCCGACGGCCCAAGGATGGGCGTTGAGCTGCTTCTCGTATTTGACGTCGCCCCAGATCGTCTTGAACGTGGTGTTTGCGAGTGCATCGCGGATCTTCGGGCGGTCGATTTCACCGACCATCTCGATGGCCGCCTGCGTCGCCTGGAGCGCTGCGTACACCGCGATCGCACCGGCTTCCGACTCATGCTTGAGGAATTCGCGGTGGGCCTTGAGATATTCGGGAAGGCCCTCCGCCGTGGAGTCCATGCCGCCATAGAGCAGGATGCCGTTGACCTTGTCACCGAACTTTGCCTTGAAACTCGGGAACGGCGTGCCGATGCCGAGATAAAACACCGGCGGATTGAAGTTCAAGAGCTGCGCCTGATCGGTGATCATGAAGGTGTCGGGCGGATAGCTGAAGGCGATAAAGGAGTCGGGATTGGTCGTCGACGCCTCGCGCAACAGCGGCTGCAAGTCCGACGATCCGAACGGATAGGACTTGTTGAAGACAACCTCGATGCCTTCCTTCTTGGCCGCAGCCAGGAATGCTGCGTTGAGTTCGACGCCGAGCTGAACCGCTGGGTGGATCACCGCGACACGGCCCTTGAGTTTGCCCTCTTTCTTCAGTCCGGCAATCATGGTGGCGAGCGGCTGGGTCGCCTCATTCGGCTGAACGAGATGCCAGAAGGCATACGGAAGCGACGGCGCCATGTCATACAGTCGCGCAGCGGCGGACGTAGACATGATAACCGGATAACCGTGCTTGTTGATGACTGGCGCCGACGCGAGGTTCATGTGCGTGGCGTAGGGACTCAGGATCATGTCGACCTTGT
>CAYUTT010000450.1:0-1683 GCA_964447575.1 uncultured Methyloceanibacter sp. | reverse complement strand
ATCACGTGAAAGCGGCTCTTGGCGGCCGCTGATCTGGATCAGGGTACGAAGGTCCGCCCGGCTTGTCGATTCCTTCGATAGGCGACGAGGGAAGACCACATTGGGCCTATCCAGCGAGCCCTCCATCCGTCCATTTGCTGGATTGCCTGCGCAGGCGCGGCAAACCACGCGGGAATACTGTCCAGGACGCTTCCGAGCCGGGATTTACATTTCCTATAGGCCTTCCGGCTAGTTTTTCCGCTGGGTCACCGCGGGAGAAATCGTGAACAGCTTCACACCCCAAATGCTGGGACGGGCCATTGCCGCTCATCCCCGCTCAAGCTTGCAGGACGCGTTGCTACTGAGCACCTTGATGCTGGCAACCCTGCTGCTCGCACTCCAATACGATCTCTTCTTCTTCATCGAAGAGCTCAGCGAAACTCAGCGCAAGATCTCGCTTGCCGAAGCGATCTTCCTCACCACCTTGCTGCTGGCCTGCATCTTTTGCTTCGTTCTCCGCCGTCTGAGCGACCATCGGTACGATGCCGCCTTAAAGGCCGCCGCGGAGATCGAGCTGGGGGAACTCACCGCGCTCGCCATGCAGGATCCCCTGACCGACTTGCTTAACCGTCGCGCGCTGTTGGAAGCCCTGAGGGCCGTGGCCAAGGAGCTGCCCGCGAACGGCACCCAGCACGCGCTCTATCTCATGGATCCGAACGGCTTCAAGCGCATCAACGACGAGCATGGTCATTCGGTCGGCGATCAGGTCCTCGAGGTCGTCGGCGACCGCTTCCGCGCAGCGGCACGGCCGAGCGACATGGTGGCGCGTATCGGCGGCGACGAGTTTGCCGTCCTCGCCTACAATATCGATCACGCGGCTGCGCGGCAGATCGGCATGCGTTTCGTGGACAGTCTGACGCATAAGATCAGCGCTGGCGGACATAGGCATGAGATCGGCGTGTCCATGGGCGTCGCCCTGATGCCCCAGGACTGCAAGACCGCCGAGGAGGCTCTGCGTAACGCGGACCTCGCCATGTATCGCGCCAAGGAGCTTGGGCGCCCGCTCAAATTCTACGCGCCGGGCATGGGACAAGGGACGGGATCCCAGAAGCGGTTCGCCTGAGTCTGGCGCTACCGCTCCCGTTCAACTTGCGCCAAATCCGCTCCAATAGCTCGCGGGTGTCAACCTTGCGATGTGAGAGGGCTTAGCAGAAGTGCGAAGCGGAGAGGAGCAACTCGGCACTCACTGCCAAGCCCAATCTCGCAGGCTGACCATCTTGACCTTGAACGTTTCGCGTGTGTGTCGCGCTCGCCGCTTCTTGTAACAATCTGTTTCGTAAGCGGCGCGGTCTGCGCCCCGGAACTTGCCGTTCTCCAATCGTTGCGAGGCGATCCGCGCGCGCGTCCTTGTAACGTACTGTTACACATTACGCGCTGTCCGCAACGTTGCGGATACAAACGGCTCCTAGGATTTCGTCGCATGACTGGGAGGGCGTTTGGCCGATGTGGCCGCGCTCCCCAAAAGCTATGCGCAAAATGTGAGGAAACCTCCAATGAAATCTTTCAGTCAAAATGTTACAGGTGGGCTGTTGGCCGGCGGGCTCATTGCCCTGTTGATGGGTCTACCGGTTCAGGCCACAGCCGCCAATTCCGATGAGGAGCAGCTGAAGCGTATAGCTGATCCCGACCAGTGGCCTGCCCCTG
>CAYUTT010000449.1:0-1691 GCA_964447575.1 uncultured Methyloceanibacter sp. | reverse complement strand
GTCGCGGCAATGGCATCCTTGAAGCGCTGCGGCGACAGCCACCAGCGCCAGCGGCCGAGCCAATAGCTCATGAAGGCCGCCGCCGCCTTGCGGTCGTCGCCCTTGGCCACGGGGTCGAGCACGGAGACGCCGAGCTTCTCGACATGCTTCCACTCGGGGCGGTTCTCGATGCGCAGGAGGTGAAAAGACACAGGCTCGATCAAGGTGAGGCTCTTGACGCGCGCGCCGAGCTTGCGGGCCGCCTCCAGCGCGAGCGCGGCTCCGTAGGAATGGCCGACCAGGTGAAGTGGGCTCCGGGTCTTCTTGGCGAGACCGAGCAGCACCTTCACGTCGGCGTCGATCGAGAAGGGCTTGTCGATGGGCCAAGGATCGGACTGGCCATAGCCGATGAAGTCGGGCGCAAGCACCCGCCAGTCGTCCTTCAAGGTCTCGATCAGCGGCAGCCATTCCTTGTGTGAGGCGCTGGAGCAATGGCCGAGAATGGCGCACGGGCCCTTGCCCTCATCGAGGTAGGCGATCTCGACGCCACTGACGGTCAGATGCTTCATGAGTGAGCGCCCCCTTATCTCCCGCCAGTACGCAAGCGCGCCGGCGGCCTCCCCCTCAAGGGGGAAGGCGCTACGCTGTCACCTTCGGGACAAGGAAGCTAGTGGGCGGGTTCCGGCTCGAGCTCGGCAGCCTTGGCGGCCTTCTGCACGGCCTTCTGCACTTTCTCGAACGCGCGCACCTCGATCTGCCGGATGCGCTCGCGCGAGACGCCGAATTCGGTGGAGAGCTGCTCGAGGGTGAGCGGATCCTCGGCAAGACGGCGCGCCTCGAACACGCGGCGTTCGCGCTCGTTCAAAGTCTTCAGCGCATCCTGAAGCATGCCATGGCGCTGTTCCTTCTCCTCGGACTCCGCAAGCGCCGTCTCTTGATCGGTGGCCGTGTCGTCGACCAGCCAGTCCATCCACTCACCGCTCTCGGCGTCGTTGCGCACCGGCGCGTTGAGGGATGAGTCGCCGGCGAGTCGCCGGTTCATCGAGATAACGTCCTCCTCGCTCACGCCGAGCCTCGTGGCGATCTGCTTCACCTGATCAGGGCGCAGGTCGCCTTCTTCGAGCGCCTTGAGCTGACCCTTGATCTTGCGCAAGTTGAAGAAAAGCTTCTTCTGGGCCGCGGTGGTGCCCATCTTCACGAGGCTCCACGAGCGCAGGATGTATTCCTGGATCGCGGCGCGGATCCACCACATGGCGTAGGTGGCGAGCCGGAAGCCTTTGTCGGGCTCGAAGCGCTTCACCGCCTGCATCAGGCCGACATTGCCTTCGGAGATCACCTCGCCCACGGGCAAGCCGTAGCCGCGATAGCCCATGGCGATGCGAGCCACGAGGCGCAGGTGCGAGGTGACGAGCTTGTGCGCGGCGTCGCGGTCGCCATGCTCGCGCCAGCTTTTGGCGAGCATGTACTCCTCCTGCGGCTCCAGCATCGGGAACTGTCTGATTTCTTCGAGGTAGCGTGTCAGCCCGCCGTGGGCGCTCACGCTCGGCAAACTTCTGGTGGCCATGGAACCCGTCTCCCGCGACCTCGACCGGCCGCGCTTTACCCGTTAAACGCGCCCCCCGGCGTCCTTTCTCTATATAACGCCTCTATAGAACTTTTGGTCCGCGCGTAAAGTCAGCAATGCATCACAGTTGCTTGAATGTAGCCAAAAT
>CAYUTT010000448.1:0-1694 GCA_964447575.1 uncultured Methyloceanibacter sp. | reverse complement strand
AGAAGGATTTTGAGCAGCATGGCGGTCTCCGAAATCATGTGCCTCCGATTGTAGCTTGGATGGCCCGATTCGCAGTCCCTCTGGCTCAGATTGCCCGGCCGTCGTCACAGGGCGCCGGTGCGGCGATCCTGGTCGAGGTTGAACTAAACCAGGAGCTAGCGGTGGCTTGGTCGGATTCTCGGTGGGTTGGCTTGTTACCACCAACAATCCTGCAGGGGGTATAATCCCCCCAGGTCTTGCCCCGGCGGGCCATATGACCGGCCAAACCATCTCGCATTACCGCATCGTCGAGAAGCTCGGCGAGGGCGGCATGGGTGTCGTCTATAAAGCCGAGGATTTGAAGCTCGGCCGCGCCGTCGCGCTGAAATTCCTACCTTCTCACTTACTTGAGAGCGAAGAGCACAAAGCCCGCTTCCTGAATGAAGCGCGCGCTGCCGCATTGCTCGACCACCCCAACATCTGCACGGTTTACGAAATCGACGAGGCCAACGGGCAGACGTTTCTCGCCATGGCGTGCCTGGCAGGCCAGACGCTCAAACAGAAGATCGCTGCGCGCCCGCTGCCAGTCCAGGAAGCTCTCGACATCGCCCTGCAAATCGGCCACGGTCTGCAGGCTGCGCACGAAAAAGGGATCGTCCATCGCGACATCAAGCCGGCCAACATCATGATCACGCCCCAAGGCCAGGTGAAGATCATGGACTTCGGCCTCGCACAGCTCAGCGACCGCACGAAGTTGACCGCCAGCGGAATGAAACTCGGCACGCCTGCCTACATGTCGCCGGAGCAGACCGAAGGCAAGCTGGCCGACCGGCGAGGCGACATCTGGTCGCTAGGGGTCGTGCTCTACGAAATGATCAGCGGGCGCGTGCCGTTTCCGGGCGAGGCGGAAGCGGCTGTTGCCTACGCCATCGTTCACACCGAACCCGAGCCGCTGACGGCGCTTCGCAGCGGCATTCCGATGGAACTCGACCGCATCTTAGCCAAGGCACTAGCGAAAGGTCCGGCGGACCGCTATCAGCATATCGACGATCTGATGGTGGATCTGAGAAGAGCCCACGACCGGGGACAATCCCCGGCCAGCTCGCGCCGAAGTTTTTCCAGACGCGCGAAGATCGGGGCGGTCGTCGCATTCTGCGCCGGCGCGGCCTTGGTCCTGTTTCGCTTTATGAGTCCAGCCGACCAAAAACCTTCTCTAGAGAACCTGGCGTTTACACAGCTTACCGATGGGCCGGGGGCGGAGTTGTTCCCCAGTCTCTCCCCCGACGGCGATTCGCTGATCTACGCCAGTCAGGCCACTGGAAACTGGGACATCTATTTCCGGCGCGTTAGCGGCAAGACGGCAATCAATCTCACGCAAGACTCGCCGGCCGACGACACACAGCCCGCGTTTTCTCCCGACGGCGAATGGATTGCTTTCCGCTCGGAACGTGATGGCGGCGGGATCTTTGTGATGGGGGCTACTGGAGAGTCGGTCAGGCGGGTAAGCGATGCCGGTTACTACCCAGCGTGGTCCCCCGACGGGCGGCAGATCGTCTTCTCCACAGGGAGCTTTGAACGCCCGGAATCGCTTTTCGGAGGAGAGAACCAAAGCAGTCTAGCCGTTATCGACCTGGCGACGGGGGCCAAGCGCCGGATCGAGGGAGCAACCGCACCAGCACTACAACCTCGTTGGTCGCCGCGTGGCGATCTCATCG
>CAYUTT010000447.1:0-1695 GCA_964447575.1 uncultured Methyloceanibacter sp. | reverse complement strand
GGCGCCCCGCAATTTCCGCAAGGGGGTTTTGGCACCACGCCGAAGCCTCAACCCCAGGCGCCAGCGTGGTCGAACGGTCCGCAGCCCGCACCTCCGTCGCAAGCAGGCCCGGCCCAGCCTCAGGCGCCGGCCTATCAGCCGTCACCCCAGGCCTATCCGTCTGAGCCCGCGCCTCAAGCCTATCAAGGCGAGGACGCCCATATGGGCGAGGAGCCCTATCGAGGCGAGGAGCCTTATCGGGGCGAGGATGCCTATATGGGAAGCGGCGAAGCTGCCGTGCCGGAGCCCGTCAAGAAGCGGCCGGCCCTGCTGAAATGGGGCATCGGCGCGCTGATTGCGTCGGTGGTGTTGATTGGACTATGGATGGCGCTTGGTGATTCCTCCGGTCCGTCGACGTCTACGGGGTCGACCGGCACGTCCGATCCGGTGCTCGATCCGGACGACCCCCGCGGCCGAAAGTCCGACCGGCTTCCGGACAATTTCTAGGCTTTCCCGCGACATTCCATGACGACGATTCCAGCCGAGAAGCTCGACAAGCTCGTCGCCCGTTGGCAGTCGGTGCAAGCCAGCCTGGCGTCGGGCGCCGATCAGGATAGCTATGTGCAGCTCTCCCGCGAGTTCGCCGATCTCAATCCGATCGTCGCCACGATCAAGGCTCTGCGCGAGGCCCAGCTGGAGCGCGACGGCTTGCAGGAGATCATCGACGACCGCTCTTCGGATCCGGCCATGACCGAGATGGCCGAGGAGGAGATCGGGGGGCTCGACGCGAAGATCGAAGCGCTCGAACTTCAGCTCAAGGTGCAGCTTCTGCCAAAGGACGCGGCCGACGAAAAGAGCGCCATCCTCGAAGTGCGCGCGGGCACGGGCGGCGACGAGGCGGCACTGTTCGCCGGCGACCTGTTCCGCATGTATCAGCGCTATGCCGACCGTATGGGCTGGAAGGTCAACATCCTGTCGGCCAGCGAGTCCGCCACCGGGGGCTACAAGGAGATTATCGCCAATATTACCGGCAAGGGCGTGTTTGCCCGGCTGAAATACGAATCCGGCGTGCACCGCGTGCAGCGTGTGCCGGAGACCGAGGCGCAAGGGCGCATCCATACCTCGGCGGCGACCGTCGCGGTTCTGCCCGAAGCCGAAGAGGTCGACGTCAAGATCGACGAGAAGGACTTGCGCATCGACGTGTTCCGGGCGAGCGGCCCGGGCGGCCAGTCGGTCAACACCACCGACAGCGCCGTGCGCATCACCCATATTCCGAGCGGCCTCGTGGTCAGCCAGCAGGACGAGAAATCGCAGCACAAGAACAAGGCCAAGGCCATGAAGGTCCTGCGCGCGCGTCTCTACGAGATGGAGCGGGAGAAGCTCGATGCGGAGCGGGCGCAAGACCGGCGCAGCCAGATCGGCAGCGGCGACCGCTCCCAGCGCATCCGCACCTACAATTTTCCGCAAGGCCGTGTCACCGACCACCGGATTGGACTCACCACGCATCAATTGGGACTGGTGCTTGAAGGGGAGCTTGCGCTCGACGAGATCATCGACGCGCTGACCACGGAGCACCAGACGAGCCAGCTCGCCGCACTGCAGGAGCAGGGCATGTGATGGAGACCCTCGACCGCGTGCACGCAGCCACGACGCAGGCCCTGCGGGAAGCGGGCATCGAGATGCCTGCGCTCGATGCGCGGCTCCTTCTCTGCCACG
>CAYUTT010000446.1:0-1697 GCA_964447575.1 uncultured Methyloceanibacter sp. | reverse complement strand
TCTCGGTGGGACGGCTCGACATCAATACGGAAGGGCTCCTGCTCCTCACCACGGACGGCGCGCTCGCGCGGCATCTAGAGTTGCCCAGCACCGGCTGGGTGCGGCGCTACCGCGCGCGCGCGCACGGCCGAGTGACGCAAGACGCACTCGATGCGCTGAAGCGCGGCATCACCATCGACGGCCTACACTACGGGCCGGTGGAGGCGCGCATCGAGCGGGAGCAGGGCAGCAATGTTTGGCTAACCATTGCGCTGCGCGAAGGCAAAAACCGGGAGGTGAAGCGTATCGCCGAGCATCTCGGGCTCACGGTGAACCGGCTCATCCGTGTGTCGTTCGGACCGTTCGCGCTCGGCGAGCTTCCGCCGGGGACCGTCGAGGAGGTGAAGCCCAAAGTGCTGGTGGACCAGCTGGGCACCACGCTCGCCGGTGCGCTCGGCCTGCATCGGGGAAAGCTCGATCGACAGGCGACCCGTCGCAAATGAGGATCGTGGCCGGAAAGTTCAGAGGCGCCACCATCGAGGCGCCCAAGGGGATGGGTACACGGCCCACCTCGGACCGGGTGCGCGAGGCGCTGTTCAACGTATTGGAGCATGGGGCGCCTGCCGTCGATTTCGAGGGCCTACGCGTGCTCGACGTGTTCGCAGGCTCAGGCGCGCTGGGCCTCGAAGCGCTGTCGCGCGGCGCGCGCTATTGCCTCTTCATCGAGGAGAGCGCAGCGGCCCGCGCCGCCATCCGCCGCAACGTGGAGGCGCTGGGGCTCACCGGGGTCACCAAGATCTGGCGGCGCGATGCAACGAGGCTCGGGCCCGCTGGGACGCTTCCCCCGTTCGACCTCATCTTTTGCGACCCGCCTTACGGCCAAGGGTTGGGGGAACGAGCGCTCGCCGCAGCCGTTGAAGGAGGGTGGGTGGCGGACAACGCTATCGCGGTGCTGGAAGAGCGTGCCGGCAGCACGATCGCCTGGCCGCCAGCACTGACGGAGATCGACCGGCGCCGCTACGGCGACACGGAAATCGCGATTGCCAGATTTTCAGCATAAGACCGGTCGCTTTTCCCGCCGGCCTCGAAATGTGGTTAGATGCCAAAGAGGCACAGATGCGGGGAGTGCCCATGACGTTGCGAGCCTTGCTCTTAGCGCCCTTAGTCCTGGCGGCCGTGGCAGCAACGGACCCAAGCCAAGACCGATTCACGTCGGGCGTATGGCATGGCGATGCGAACTACGACGAGGACGGGCAGTTCTCCGATTGCACCATGACAGCGGAGGCCGAGAAGGGCGTCCTGCTCGGCTTCGTCATCAGCAAGGATTTCGACTGGGGTCTCGTCATCGCCGACGAGACGCGCAAATTCGAGGTGGGGACTCGGAAAGCCGTGCTGCTCCTTATCGATGCGCGCGAACCGATCGCGGCGATCGCCAAGGTTGTCGACATTCACGGCATCCTCATTCCGCTCGAGAACTCCGATCCGGTCATCGACGCCATGCGGCACGGCAAGATCTTGCGGATCGCGACCGACGGAGCCGAATTCAGCTTCGAGCTGACGGGCACACGCGACGCCATCGCCGCGCTTGCCGAATGCGTCACCGAGCATCAAGGCACGGAACGCGTCCAGCTCTAGCGGCGCTGGAACAGTTTCTCGATATCCGCGAGCTTGAGCTCGATATAGGTCGGGCGGCCGTGGTTGCACTGGCCGGAGAACGG
>CAYUTT010000445.1:0-1701 GCA_964447575.1 uncultured Methyloceanibacter sp. | reverse complement strand
GCGCACTTGCCAGCTACCTCTTCCTCTCCGAACGGCTTGCGCCGGTACCCATCCAGGGCGATCACGCGGAGGAGAAGCGCAGCTGCCCAGCATCGACGCAGCGCGTCTGCTGAGCAGCCCGCGGGCACCGTTTATCTGTTGACGTTAGACGAGAAGGGAAGGGATGGCAATATACAGGACGATAGAGCTACGCGAGGCCGTGAGCTTGTTTGGAGTTGACCCGCCCATGAAGACGAGATGTCAAGGCGGGCCGCTGGGGTTCGTGGCGGTTGACTTCTCGCTCCGACGGTCGACAGCCTGGACCGCACCGTGCGCGCCGTCCTGGCCGCGTCGTCGCATCGGGTCGATCGCGCCCTGGTCGATCTCAACGCACACTTCGACCGCCTCGCCGAGCTGTCCGGCCTGAAAGTCGCGGCATGAAACCCAGAAAAAATTCGTTGTTCACGGGCGTTCAGTATTCCTACTGTAGATGCGTCCTTTCGCCGCGACGCATCCGCTCAAACGGCATGCGGCCTCAGCACGACGATGGTAGAGCATGACGAGGGACGGGAACATATACATGACCATAGGCTCGGGCCGTCCGCCTGTGGCATGCGTTCTGGCCCGGAAGCTCACGCTGTCTGGACGAACGTCTTCAGCCGCCGACAACCCTGCCCCTCAATACACCGAGCAGTCGCCGTCCCGCCGATGAACTCCGGGCGCGAATTCTCATGTGCCTCTTGAGCTTCAACGCCCGACCTGGGAGCCACGTGAGCAACCAGAGCCAGACGACAGTCGCCTTTTCTCGGAGCGGGTTCCGCTTCGACTTGAGACCTTGCAACCGCCAGCACTCCCTCCTGTACTCGAACGACGACGAATGGCGCCCAGAGAAATGGATGACCGCGGGCTCGACCACGACGCCGTACTTGTTGAAGACACCGATTCCCTGGCACACGTCGACTCGGAGGCGTCCTCGTAAGCCGACCGGCGTTCGCATGACTCTGCCTTCATCGGGAACCGCCGATAGACCATGAAGCGCCATGGCGACCGCGAATACGGGTTCATCATAAGGATTCTCGGGCCGCGAGAATCCCAGCTCCTTGTATCGAGACAGCAAGGCTCGGGCGGTGCCGAATATCTCGGCGGACTGTTCACTCGAATCGAAATAGATCAAACCGCTGTTGAACTTAGACACCTCGGCGAGCTTGTAGTGATTCAGGAGGAAGTCGACATTCATCTTTGGATCGCGATCACCACGTCGGAGCCTTACGTCGCCAGGAATGCCGAACGGCACATGCTTGAAGCGGCCCCAGATCTCGTCGATGTCCCTCACGGCGAGGCAATCGCTATCGATGAAGATTGTCTGTCGAAACGGGGTGTACCTGTCGAGGTGCAACTTCTGTTGGTTCCCGCGCCCGAGCTCTCGATTCAGCGGCACGCACACGTCGAAAACTGCTTGTAATTCGTCGTCGGACGAGTCGGTGACCACCGCTCGGCAGGTCCTCGGGCTGTGGAGCCGGAGCGAACGTGCCAGAGATTTCGCCATCTCCAAGTACCGACTCGAGCCGTACGCCATCGTCAGAACGCCCCGATCGTGGAACATCATGTTACCTTCCTGTTCGCCCAACGGCGTGAACGGGTTCTGTCCTAAAGCCGATGATTCGCCGGAACACCTCAAGGTGCCCTTGTGTTGTCGTGTTCCAGCTGAAGCGTTCGGCGTAG
>CAYUTT010000444.1:0-1703 GCA_964447575.1 uncultured Methyloceanibacter sp. | reverse complement strand
TCTCGCCGAAGCCGCGGCCCAAGCGGATCACCACGCCCTCGATCCCGCCGTCGCGCACAAGCAGATTCGAGCCGAGACCGATGACGGTGACCGGTATGTCCGCCGGAAGGTGCTTCATGAAATAGGCGAGGTCGGTCTCGTCAGCCGGGGCATAGAGCACTTCCGCCGGACCGCCGACGCGGAACCACGTGTACTCCTTGAGCGGCGCTTCCGCCGTGAGCCGTCCACGCAAATCGGGGAGGCTCGCGGTTAGCTTCGCGAGAAGACCTGCGCCGTTCACGCCCGCCCCCCGTGCTGCGCGAGTCGGCCCGGCAGGGCGTTGATCCAGTCCGTGATCGTGCCCGCACCCAAGCCCACCACCAGATCGCCCGCCTTGGCGACGGTGGCGACAGCCGCGGTCAGCTGCTCCTCATCGTCCACGGTGAGCACATGGGGATGGCCGTGGCGGCGCAAGCCCGAGGCCAGCTCGTCGCGGTCGATCCCGGGGATTGGCGCTTCGCCCGCCGAATAAACCGGCGTGACCATGACGATGTCGGCGTCGTCGAGACAGGCGGAGAACTCATTGAACAGGGCCTGCAGGCGCGTATAGCGATGCGGCTGCATCACCGCGATGATACGGCCGTTGCCCGCCATGCGCGCGCCGCGCAACACGGCGGCGATCTCGACCGGATGATGGGCGTAGTCGTCGTACACGGCGACACCCTGCCATTCGCCGGCGCGGGTGAAGCGCCGCTTCACGCCGGAAAAGGCCGCCAAGGTGGCGCGGATCGTCTCGTCGGCGACGCCCGCCTCGACCGCCACGGCGAGCGCACCGAGCGCGTTCAACGCATTGTAGTGACCGAGGGCGGGCAGCATGAGGTCGGCAAGCTTGCGCGCGCCGCCTTTTGCGCCTGGGCCGAGCTCTGCATCGAAGGTGACGCTGTTGTGGTCGGGACGCAGATTGACGAGCCTGATGTCGGCGTCGCGCGCCACGCCGTAGGTGAGCGTGCGGCGCCCATTGGCCGCGCCGCCGAGCTTGCCTAGAAGCTCGCGCACCACCGGATGGTCGATGCAGGCGACGGCGAGCCCATAAAAGGGAATGGCGTCGATGAACTGGCTGAAGGCCTGATAGAGCGCCTCCTCCGACTGCCAATAGTCCATGTGCTCGGGATCGATATTGGTGACCACCCCGATCTGGGTCGGGAGCTTGAGGAAGGTCCCGTCGGATTCGTCGGCCTCGACGACCATCCACTCTCCGTCGCCGATCCGGGCATTCGTGCCCCAGGCATTGATGATGCCGCCAGTAATGACGGTGGGATCGAGCCCGCCGCCTTTCAGCAGATCGGCGATCAGCGACGTGGTCGTGGTCTTGCCGTGGGTGCCGGTGACGGACACGGTGGTGCACGGGCGCATCAACTCGGCCAGCATCTCGGCGCGGCGGATGATGGGCATGCCCCGCTCCTTCGCCGCCTCGAACTCGGGGTTGCCTGCTTTCACTGCGCTCGAGATCACGAGATAGGCGGCGCCTTCGACGTTGGCGGGGTCGTGGCCGATGAGGCAGGCGATGCCGTGCTCACGCAAGCGGGCGAGATTGGCGCCGTCCTTCAGATCGCTGCCCTGCACGCGGTAGCCGCGCGTATGCATCACCTCGGCGATGGCGCTCATACCAATGCCGCCAATGCCGACGATGTGAAACAAGCCTGCGGTTTCCGGCGGTGGCAAAT
>CAYUTT010000443.1:0-1722 GCA_964447575.1 uncultured Methyloceanibacter sp. | reverse complement strand
TTCGAGACTCCGACCAATCCCGTGCTCGAGCTGGTCGACATCGCTGGCGTCGCCAAGATCGCCAAGAAGGCGGGCGCGCTGACCGTAGTCGACAACGTATTTGCGACTCCGCTCGGCCAACGGCCCATCGCGCTCGGCGCGGATATCGTCGTCTATTCGGCGACCAAGCATATCGACGGCCAGGGCCGTTGCCTCGGCGGCGTCGTGCTCGGGTCGTCCGAGTTCATCGACGAGAAGCTCCACAATTTCCTGAAGCACACCGGCCCTTCGCTCAGCCCGTTCAACGCCTGGGTGATGCTGAAGGGGCTGGAGACGCTGCCTTTGCGCGTGGCCCGTCATTGCGAGAGCGCGGCCCGGATCGCGGATTTTCTCAGCCAGCGGCCGGAGGTGGCGCGCGTCTACTATCCCGGGCGTGCCGATCATCCGCAAGCCGCGCTTGCCAAAATGCAGATGGCGGACGGAGGACCGATGGTCGCCTTCGAGGTCGAGGGTGGCAAGGCGGCCGCGTTCGCCTTCCTGAACGCGCTGGACATCGTCAAGATCAGCAACAATCTCGGTGACGCCAAGAGCCTCGCCACCCACCCGGCGACGACCACGCATCAGCGGTTGACGCCGGAGGCGCGGGCGGAGCTCGGCATCTTCGACAACACGATCCGGCTTTCCATCGGGCTCGAGGACCCGGGCGACCTGGAGGCCGATCTCGACCAGGCGCTCAACGCCGCAAAGAAATCTTGAGGAGCGCTTGTTGTCCCCTCGCCTGCCCGACACGAAGACTTTGCTCGCCAAGCTGGTGGGCTTCGACACCACGAGCGCGAAATCGAACCTCGAGCTGATCGCCTTCGTGCAGGAGCACCTCGCCGGCTGCGGTATCCGCTGGAAGCTGGTGCCGTCCGAAGATGGCGAGAAAGCAAGCCTGATGGCCACGATCGGCGACGGTCCCGGCGGCATCGGGCTTTCCGGCCATAGCGACTGCGTGCCGGTCGAAGGCCAGAAATGGACGAGCGACCCTTTCACGCTGACGGAACGGGGCGGCAAGCTCTACGGTCGCGGCACCTGCGACATGAAAGGCTTCATCGCCTGCGTGCTCGCCTCGGCGCCCATGTTCAAGGAACGCGCGTTGAAAGAGCCGATCCACATCATGGTCTCCTACGACGAGGAGGTGGGCTGCGCCGGCGTACGCCCGCTCATTGCGCGGCTCGGCCAAGACCTGCCGCTCCCGCGCGCGGTGATCGTGGGCGAGCCGACCAGCATGCAGGTGATCGACGCGCATAAGCGCATCGACGCCTACCGCACCACGGTGACCGGCAAGGAGGCGCATTCGAGCCTGCCGGCGATCGGCGTCAATGCTATCTCGGCGGCGGCGGAACTCATCGGCGAGATCGACCGCGCGGCCGCGGAGATTGCGGCGACCGAAAACGACCCGCGCTTCGAGCCGCCCTACTCCACGGCGAGCGTCGGGGTCATCGAAGGTGGCACGGCGCCCAACATCGTGCCGAAGACTTGCGAGATCCGCTGGCAGGTGCGCAGCCTGCCGGGTGCCGATCCAAGCGCCGTCCCGGACAGACTTGCAGACTTTGCCGAGCAGACTCTTCTGCCCGCCATGCGCAAAGTCGCCAAGGAAGCGGGTGTTGACACCGAAAGCCTCACCACTGTGCCGGCCTTCACGGCGGCGCCGCATTCCGGCGCCGTGGCGCTTGCCATGGCGCTGACCGGCGCGAACCG
>CAYUTT010000442.1:0-1730 GCA_964447575.1 uncultured Methyloceanibacter sp. | reverse complement strand
AAGCCCTTGTCGGCAAGCTCGTTGGAGAAAGTGCCAAAGGTCGTGGCGCCGGCGGTGACGAGCCCGCCGCCCTTGCCTTCCGTCTCGAAACGAATCTCAGGCATCAATCCCATTCGAGCGCGCCTTTCCGCCACTCATAGATGAAGCCAATGGTGAGAATGGCCAAGAACACCATCATCGACCAGAACCCTAGCGCACCCACCTCCTCGAAGGCCACCGCCCACGGGAAGAGGAATGCAACCTCTAGATCGAAGATAATGAACAGAAGCGACACAAGGTAGAACCGTACGTCGAATTTCATGCGCGCGTCATCGAAGGCATCGAATCCGCATTCATAGGCGGAGACCTTCTCCGGGTCCGGCTTGCGAACGGCGGTGACAAACGGCACGAGCAAGAGGATCGTGCTGATGGCGAAGGCGATGCCGATGAAGATGACGAGCGGCAGATAGTCTTGCAGAAGCTGGCCCATGGCTTTCCGAAGCCTTCTTCTCGATTCACGGGGCCAAAACCACGGGGCGGCGCACTTAAACCCGCGGTTCCGCCAAAGGCGACAATCAGCATGTACGGCTTGGGATTCGCCAAGTCAAGGTGACCGACTGGCGTCGCCTGGCTTCAGGTCATCGAGGATGACCCGAGCCGCGTTCCGCCCTGGCATCATCGAAACGCCCGGCCCTGGATGACTGCCGGCGCCGCAAAGATAGAGTCCTTTAAAGGGTCCCCGGTATTGCCCCAAACTCAATGCCGGCCGCATGGCGCCCTGCTGATAGAGCGTCATCGCACCGTGCGTCACCGTCCCGCGCAAGGCTGAAGCGACGTCCGCTTCGTAGTCAACGGGGGACATGATAGCCATGCCGATCGTTTTCTGTTCGAGATCTGGGATGTAGTCCCGCGCAATGCGTTTCAGCACTGCCTCGGCATAGCGGGTGCGCTCGTGGGCCCAGTCGATGGCAAACGGCACAGTCGTCAGGATAATCTTGAGCGACGACTTGCCTTGAGGGACGCGGCCGGGATCGAGAGTGGCTTCGTTGACGACGAAGAGCGACGGTGCGTCCGGCAATCGGCCCGCCCGGATTGCCCAGAACGACTCGGCGAGGCCATCGGTTGTCGCCGGCATGAGGTGGACCTGCGTTGCCCCCGACGGTTCGGCGCCGGCCAGGTACGTGACCGGCTCCGAAAGAGCGAGGTAGATGCCCATCTGGGAGACGCCGGGCTCGTAGCGTTCGATATCGTCGACCATGGCTTGATCGAGGTCGCTCCCGCGCAACAGTTCCAGGATCAGATGACGCGGATGGGCGCTCGAGGCGACGCATCCGGCGCGGATCGTCTCTCCGTCGGCAAGCTCCACGCCCACGGTGCGGCCGTGCTCCACGACGATCCGCGTCACTGGAGCGCCAGCACGAATCTCGCCCCCGTGCTGCGTAAGACAGGCGGCGAGCGCCGCGGGCAAGCGCCCCATGCCGCCCTTCACCACCCTGTTCCCCGCGTCTTGGATGACCGAAAGGAAAAGCAGCGCGAAGGACGCCCCGCCGGCGTCGTCGGGCGCGAAGCCGGCATGGCCGGCAAAATCCGCCATGAGGTCGCGCATCGCTTCCGATTCGAATGTCTCCCGGGTCCATGAGCGGACGGATTGCAAGCGGAGCCGGAGCCGTTCATGGCCCCGCGGGCCGCTCTGCAGCTGGACACCTCCGGATACCTCGCTTTGTGAGCAGGTGAGGGAGCGATTGCGGCTA
>CAYUTT010000441.1:0-1731 GCA_964447575.1 uncultured Methyloceanibacter sp. | reverse complement strand
AGCTGGCACGGGAGACAGGCGGCGCGCTGCTCGTGACGCCCTCGCGCCGCACGCGGCCCGAGTCGCTTGCGGCGCTCGCCAAGGCCATCGAGGGCGCGCCGCATTTCCTGTGGGACGGCAGCGGCGACAATCCCTATTTCGCCTTCCTGTCACTCGCCGACGCTATCGTGGCGACGGAAGACTCGGTCAACATGGTCACCGAGGCGGCGGGCACCGGCAAGCCAGTCTATGTGCAGTCGCTGCCCGGCCGCTCGACCAGACTTGCCCGCTTCCATGCACTGATGCGCGAACGCGGCGCCACGCGCCCCTTCGAAGGCCAGTTGGAATCATGGAGCTATGCGCCGATCAACGACACCGAGGTTGTCGCCGCGCATATCCGCCAGGCGCTCGGCCTTGAAACCAAAGCGTAAAACGGGCCCGGGCCGGACCGGGTTGCGCGCAAGCCTGCCCATGCTTACTTCTCCCCCTCCGCTCCAATTTAGAGGCCGCCACATGGCTCCCCGTCATGCCAAAGTGATCATCATCGGCGCCGGTCCGGCCGGCTACACGGCCGGCATCTACGCCGCGCGCGCCATGCTGAAGCCGCTCCTCATCGAAGGCATCCAGCCCGGCGGCCAGATGACCATCACCACGGATGTCGAGAACTATCCCGGCTTCGCCACCGTGATTCAGGGCCCGTGGCTCATGGAGCAGATGCGCGAGCAGGCCGCGCATGTGGGGACCGAGCTCATCGCCGACACGATCGTCGAGGTCGACCTCAAGCGGAAGCCGTTCTGGCTCAAGGGCGACAGCGGCGTGGAGTACACCGCCGACACGCTGATCATTTCCACCGGCGCCAAGGCCCGCTGGCTCGGCCTCCCCTCGGAGCAGAAGTTCCAGGGCTATGGCGTCTCGGCCTGTGCTACCTGCGACGGCTTCTTCTTCCGCGGCAAGAATGTGATCGTGGTCGGCGGCGGCAACACCGCCGTCGAGGAGGCGATCTATCTCTCGAACCTTGCCGAGACGGTCACCCTGGTGCACCGCCGCGATTCGCTGCGCGCCGAGAAGATCCTGCAACAGCGCCTGTTCGATCACCCGAGGATCAAGGTCCTGTGGGACACGCAGCTCGTCGAGGTGCTGGGCGAGGACGACCCGCTCGGCGTGACCGGCGCGAGCCTCAAGAACACCAAGACCGGCGAGATCACCACGATGCCCATCGACGGCGTGTTCATCGCCATCGGGCATGAGCCGCAGACCGAGCTGTTCAAGGGCCAACTCAAGCTGAAGCCGTCGGGATACATCAAGGTCGCACCCGGCTCCACCGCGACCAGCGTGGAAGGCGTGTTCGCGGCCGGCGACGTCACCGACGACGTCTACCGCCAGGCCGTCACGGCCGCGGGGCTCGGCTGCATGGCCGCGCTCGACGTGGAGCGTTACCTGTCCGGCATTGATCACGTCGCCGAAGCCGCCGAATAGCGCCTCTCAGAACCACACCGAGACCACGCCGAACAGGCTCTCGCCTGCGACGAGGCCGGCCGCGAGACTGAGCAAAAAACGCGACGCCCAGCTCGGCGCCAGCCAGTGCAGCACGCTCGCCAGCGCCGCGCCGAGGAACAGCATGATCGAGACGCTTGCCGGCACGACGAAGGCGAGCCCGACCGTGGCGCCGCTCGGCACGAACAAAAGCGTCCGTCCGCTCAACCGCCGCTCGAGCAGCGCCAGCACGACGCCGACCGCATCGCTTCGCGGCCA
>CAYUTT010000440.1:0-1737 GCA_964447575.1 uncultured Methyloceanibacter sp. | reverse complement strand
AAATTCCCGTTTACGGTGCCCGCAGTGACCAAGAGCGCACCCGCGGCCAGTTGCAGTTCCTCCTCGGGAAGATGGTGCGCCCGCGACTCGTCGCCCGCCACGCCTTCGATGAATTCCTTGAATTTCGACCACAGCACCATGGGGATCCCTCTTCGCCTGAAAACCGCGATTCAAGGGTCTACAAAACGCACATGGCCGGGACAAGCCCGGCCATGCCAATCGGCGAAGTCAACCTGGAAACCTAAGCTGCGGCGGCCTGCGCCGGCTCGGTCACGGCGCGGTAGCGCACGATGCCGTGCATGGTGTCGCCGTCCGGATCGATGCGCGCCTCGGTAAACTCATGGCGCAGATTGACGAGATAATGATCCTCCAGCGTGAGCGGCTGATCGTGCAGCAGCGTGCGGATGGCCTGGATGATCTCGTGCACCTCGGCCGCGCTGTCGGCGCGCGACCAGACATGCAGCGTGAGGCTATGCTGGTTGCCGTCCTCGGTGCCGGTGCTCCAGTCGAGGTTCACCGTCTGCCCGAGCGTGATGAAGGGAAACTGCGCCGCGGGTGGCGGGTCTGAGTAGATGCGCTCGCCGCCAAGGAGCGACGTCAACTCGGGCGAGCCTGCCAGCGCTTGATAGATGCTGC
Organism: uncultured Methyloceanibacter sp.; assembly: GCA_964447575.1. Lineage (GTDB taxonomy): Bacteria > Pseudomonadota > Alphaproteobacteria > Rhizobiales > Methyloligellaceae > Methyloceanibacter. Next base: position 1,101 of record CAYUTT010000440.1, on the reverse strand, counting down.
GCTGCAGGGCCCAACTAGCGGCTGTCATGGCGAATCTCCCAACGTTCATTAACGAACATGTAGGGTGCGAAACACCGGACGCAAACCCATTCGATCACTTAAATGAGATCAGACTGCCTTGTGTTTCCCCGAAAGACGAGATCAGAATATTTCGGAGCCGAGGCTTAACGTACGGTAAACGCAGGCGAAAAGCGCCGCACCTCACGGGTGCTCAGGGCCAGACCCGCGTCGCCCAAGTCCCGCTGTAGAAACAGGAAACTCCACCCCGGATCTGGGAATTGGAGGCCGTGGACGCGGTGCCGCGCCGCAAAAATTGGGTTCGTTTTGTAAAAGGCGCCTCTTTGGTGAGATCGACGAGGCTGTCGCGGTCGAACGTCTGCGCGACAACTCCGTCTTCTTCGGCGTCGATCTGGTGCCCGGGCCATATCAGACTCATGACCAGGTCCTGGCCGAGATCGACCTCGCCGAACAGGCTGGCATAGCCTGAGAACGTGCCGTCGGCCTCGACCGATTTGAGATTCACGGGCGCGAACTTGACCTCGCGCTCCGGCCAGTCTTCGCCAAAGCGTTGCAGCGTTTTGTTTTCTTTCAGTTTTTTGGGCGCAGGCCCCGGGTCAGTCCAGCGTGCGTCAGACGCCCTTCATGGCCACGCCCGCCGTCATCAGCGCCCAGGCCACGATCGCGACCCAGAAGGTGATATGCGCGATGGACTCGAACCCACCGCCGATGACGCCGAACACGCCGAGCAGGTAGAGCACGATCGCCACGATCGCGAGCAGCGTTGAGAGATAGAACACGTTCTTTGTCGGTGGTGTGAGCTGCAGTGCCATTGTCGGCCTCCCTCATGTCATGCCCGAGAGAAAGCTAACATGATCTGCGCGCGCGTCCCACCTGCTTGCGCGTCACGGCGGTGTCAGCGCGAGCGTATCGCCGCCATCGACGGCGCCGTAGCCCACGGCCACGCGCTTCTCGTTGACGGTCAGAAAATCGGCAGCCTGCACCCGCGCCCACAGCGCCTCCCGCTCCGTGGACAGCGCCTCGACCCGTGTCGACATCGGGTCGCAGCTCGAGCCGCGGCGCAACCGGGCCATCCGCCGCCGG
>CAYUTT010000439.1:0-1765 GCA_964447575.1 uncultured Methyloceanibacter sp. | reverse complement strand
TCGGCCGCGAGGCTGGCTTCTCGGAGGCGCGCCAGCTTTTTCTCGACCCCACCGGATTCTACGGCCTCTACCGCTACGATCGCTAGCCGTTCGGGCACAAGACGAGGAAACGTCATGCCGCACGCCGGACCTTTGCTTGAAGCGCCGTTGACCGCCGATGACATCGTGTTGCCGGGGTCGTCCTGCTCGCATGTCGGCGGGTTCACCTTCTGCATGGCGGGGCTGTCCCGCGGTGCGCGCATCGTGATGGCCCGCGCCTTCGATCACCAGGAGATCGGCCCGCTCTTGCGCACGACGCGGCCCACCCTGCTGTCGATGCTGCCGACTGCGCTGCTCCACCTCATCCGCGAGCACGGCATGACCGACGAGGACTTCAGCTCGCTGCGGTTGGCTCGATCGGGAGGCGACAAGGTCTCGGCCGAGCTGGAAAAGGAATTCATCGCGCTCACCGGTAAGACCGTCAGCGAAGGCTATGGCATGACGGAGTTCGGCCTGGCCGCCCTCAATCCGCCCATGGGGGTCGACAAGCTCGGCTCGATCGGCCTGCCGGGTCCGGGCTTCGTCTTCTCCATCCGCGCCGAAGATTGGCGTGAGGTCTCCCACGGCGAGGAGGGGCGTCTCTGGGTCAAGACCCCCACCCAGTCCTCCGGCTATTGGAACGATGCGGCGGCGAGCGCCGAGGTGCTGCGCGAGGGCTGGTTCGATACCGGCGACGAGATGAAGGCCGACCAGGACGGCTATCTGTGGTTCCGCGGCCGCCGCAAGCAGATCATCGTTCACGATGGGTCGAACATCTCGCCGCAGGAGGTAGAGGACGCGCTGCTTGAGCATCCCGCCGTGGAGCTTGCCGGCGTGGTCGGTGTCGTCGACGAATCGCACGGTGAGAACGTGCGCGCCTATGTGGAGCTGAAATCGGATGTACCGCGTCCGAAAGCCGGCGAGCTGATCGATTTCGCGAAAGCGAGAGTTGGCTACAAGGCGCCGGAAGAGGTGGTCTTCATCGACAAGATGCCGCTCAATCCAACCGGCAAAGTCGACCGGGCGGCGCTCAAAAAGTTCGCCGCCGGCGACCACGCGCATCACGTCTAGGGGAATGAGCGCTAATCCACAATCAGGCTCTTGACCGTTTCGAGCGTGTCGGCCTCCTCCGCCGGCTTGTCCCAGCGAATGCGGTTGATGCGGGGGAAGCGCATGGCGACGCCGGACTTGTGGCGCGTGGAGCGGTGCACCGAATCGAAGGCGACCTCGAACACGAGCTTGGGCTCGACCTGGCGCACGGGCCCGAAACTGTCCACCGTATGCGTGCGTACGAAGGAGTCGAGCTGCCGGAGTTCCTCGTCCGTGAATCCGAAATAGGACTTGCCCACGGGCACGAGCTCAAGCGCGCCCGTCTCGCCCATGCGCCACGCGCCGAACGTGTAGTCCGAATAGTAGGACGACCGCTTGCCGCTGCCGCGCTGGGCATATAACAGGACCGCATCGATTGTGAGCGGTGCGCGCTTCCATTTGTACCAATGGCCCTTTGGCCGTCCGGCGATGTAAGGGCTGTCGCGGCGCTTCAGCATGAGTCCTTCGATACCGGTCGCCCGCGTGCCCGCCCACAGCGCCTCGAGCTCCGAGACTGAGGTGAAGGCGACGATTCCGGAGATGTCGGTGCGCGCCGGCGCATGCTTCGCATGCCAGGCCTCGAGCCGTGCGCGCCGTGTCATGAAGGGGAGGGGGCGCAAGTCCTCATCGCCTTCAAACAGGATGTCGTAGAGCCGGA
>CAYUTT010000438.1:0-1768 GCA_964447575.1 uncultured Methyloceanibacter sp. | reverse complement strand
GCGCTCGTGGGGATGGTGTCCTTGGCATATCTGACAGTATAATACTGTCAGAGCGCGTGGGGCAATCCCCTGACGCGGAGCGAAGGCGTGGGCGCGAGCACCCGAGCGAGCCTGGCTGTAGCTACTACCGCACGAGCCGCGGCAGGGCTCGGGCGAGACGCCTTCTGGGACCTCGAGCGCTGGCTGCATTCATCGTTCTCGCTGCGCTTGGAGCTGGCGGCCGTTGAGCGCGAAGCGGAGTGGCGTGGACGGGAGGTTCTTCGCTTGCTGCTCCAGGCGCACCTCGAAGCCCGTGGCACGGGCGATTGCGGTCCGGCGCTGTGGGTCAAGTGGCGGGATACACCGCCGGTCCTCCACACACACAAGCGGCTGCACACACGCACGATTGTCACGCTGTTCGGCAATGTGTCGATCACACGCATGGGCTATGGCCGACCGGGGTCGGGTGCGGTCCACCCGCTCGATGCCGAGCTCGAATTGCCGGCCCGGCGCTTCAGCTATGAGGTGCAGCGGCGAATCGTGAAAGCCGCGGTGCAGGGCCCCTTCGACGAAGCGCTCGAGGTCCTATTGGAGAGTACCGGCATCGCGCTTTCCAAACGGACCGCCGAGCAAATCGTCTTTGAAGCCAGCGCGGATTTCGACGGCTTCTACGCCGATCGGACCCAGGCCTACTACACGGATGAAGGCCCGATCCTCGTCGCCGCCATCGACAGCAAAGGCATCCCGCTCGTCAAGCCGGAAGGTGCGGTCCACGCCGTCCGGCGCCGCAAAGGAGAGAAACGTCAGAAGAAGCGTATGTCGACGGTGGCCGCCGTGTTCAGCCAGAATCCCGAGCCACGCAGCCCGGAAGAGATTGTAGACCGTCTGTTCTCCGTGGCGCGACTCCACTCGCCCCGAGAGCGCCGGCCCAGCCGGCCGCGACACAAGCGTGTGTGGGCGAGCCTGGTGAACGCCAAGGATCAGTTCATCGCCGACGTACGCCAGGAGATGCTGCGCCGCGATCCGCACCGCGAGAAGACGTGGGTCATCGTGACCGATGGCGAACGCGGCCTACAGCGACGCGTGTGCGAGCACTTCGAGGACGTAACGCTCATACTCGATCTGCTCCATGTGCTGGAGAAGCTGTGGAAGGCTGCTCATGCTTTGCACCCCGAAGGCAGCCTCGAAGCCCAAACCTTCGTCAGCGAGCGCGCCCTGCGCATCCTGCGCGGGCAAGTCGGCCAAGTGGTCAAGGGCCTGCGCCAGATGGTGACCAAGCGCAAACTCCAGGGAGTAAAACGGCACGCCCTGCGGAGCGCAGCCAACTACTTCTACCGCAACCGCAGCCGCATGCGTTACGATGTCTACCTGAGCAACGGCTGGCCCATTGCCAGCGGATCCGTGGAGGGCGCGTGCAAGAACCTCATCAAAGATCGCATGGAGCGATCCGGCATGCGTTGGACTCCGGCCATGGCAGAGGCAATGCTACGTTTGCGTGCCACGTATTTATCCGGCGATTTCGACGAGTACTGGAGCTACCACGTCCGGCAGGATCAGCAGCGGCTCTATCCCGCTAAAGTTCGGGGTGTCGTCGAAAAGTAGCCACGCCCAAATCAAATCAAACCGTTCATTTCGTTCGAGCCACTCGAAAATGTGCTCACCTTCAACGTGCGCGAACTCCGCTGCCTCGTCAGGCGTCAAATTGATGCGGACGCTCACCACCTTGTGTTCCGCGGACGACCGAAGCAGACGAACTATATGGTCGTGCAGGTAAATGGCATAGTCATGC
>CAYUTT010000437.1:1238-1805 GCA_964447575.1 uncultured Methyloceanibacter sp. | reverse complement strand
CCGCCCGGTCCGCGGCGTCACGCCCATGCACCAACGCGGTCGCTTCGGTGGCAAGGATCTTCTTCGCCTCGTTGAGCTCCACGCCTTCGAGCTTGGCAAGCTTGGCGATCTCTTTCAGCGGAAGCTCGGTGAACAGCTTGAGGAAGCGCTCGACATCGGCATCCTCGGTGTTCCGCCAATATTGCCAATAGTCGTAAGGGGAGAGCATGTCGGGATTGAGCCAGACGGCGCCTTGCGCGGTCTTGCCCATCTTGGCGCCGGAGGAGGTCGTCAACAGCAGCGAGGTAAGGCCGAACAGCTCCACCCCGTCAGTGCGGCGGCCGAGTTCGATTCCGCTGACGATATTGCCCCACTGGTCCGACCCACCCATTTGCAGACGGCAACCGTAGCGCCGGTACAGCTCGACGAAGTCGTAAGCCTGCAGCACCATGTAATTGAATTCAATGAAGCTCAAAGGTTGCTCCCGTTCGAGCCGGAGCTTCACCGAGTCATAGGTCAGCATGCGGTTGACGCTGAAATGCCGGCCGTAGTCGCGCAGGAAGTCGATGTAATTCAGCGCGTCCAGCC
>CAYUTT010000437.1:0-1228 GCA_964447575.1 uncultured Methyloceanibacter sp. | reverse complement strand
CGCCTCGCCGATCGCGCGGCAGCGCCGCCCGATCGGCGAGGCGAGATCGGAAGAGCACACGGCTGGCTGGAGGTCAGACGTGTGCTCTTCCGATCTCCAATCAGCATTATTGACCATGAGCGCGTCGCTCTCGCCCTTGCCGAAACTCACGAACTTGGTGAAGACCTGCTCGATGCCGGCGATGTTCGAAGCGATTTCGCTATCGCTCAGAAGCTTGCGCGCCTCGTCCTTGCCGGAGGGATCGCCCACCTTGGTCGTGCCGCCGCCGATCAGCACGATCGGACGATGCCCGGTTTGCTGCAGCTTGCGCAGTATCATGATGCTGAGCAGATTGCCGACATGCAGGCTCGGCGCCGTGCAATCGAAGCCGACATAGCCGGGGATGGTTTCGGTTCGTGCGAGCCGGTTCAGTCCCGGCTCGTCGGTGATCTGATGCACGTAGCCCCGGCTCTGAAGCTCGTGCAGGAAATCCGATTTAGCCGTGCTCATGGGCGTGCCTGGCCGACTCGCTTACTGGCAGAGCCTCTAGCAGGTTTGCGCGGGTTGCGCGACCCGGCCGCGCCTCAAGCCGCGGACTCTTTCGGCCTCTTCGTCTTGCCGAGCCGCTTGTCGAGATAGGCGTCGACCACTTCCATCAACCCTTCCATGCGGCCCTCGAAGAAGTGGTTGGCGTCCGGCACAGTCGCGTGGTCGATGACGATGCCCTTCTGCGTCTTGAGACGATCAACCAGCCCGCGCACGGATTCCGTTGGAACGACTCGATCTTTCGCCCCATTGACCATCAATCCCGAGGACGGGCAGGGGGCGAGGAAGGTGAAATCGTAAAGGTTCGCGGGCGGCGCCACGGAAATGAATCCGTCGATCTCGGGACGCCGCATCAGAAGCTGCATGGCGATCCAAGCGCCAAAGGACACGCCGGCGATCCAGCAGGTTTGGGCGTCGGCGTTATAGGCTTGGAGCCAATCGAGCGCGGTGGCGGCATCGGCGAGCTCGCCGGGGCCGTTGTCGAACAGGCCTTCGCTCCGGCCTACGCCGCGGAAGTTAAAGCGCAAGACCGAGAAGCCCCGCCGCTGGAAAGCGTAGTACAGATGGTAGACCACCTGATTGTTCATTGTTCCGCCGAATTGCGGGTGGGGATGCAGGATCAGGGCGACGGGCGCGTTCGGCCCCGGTTCGTGATGATAGCGGGCCTCGATCCTGCCGGCGGGACCGCTGAGATTAACTTCAG
>CAYUTT010000436.1:0-1872 GCA_964447575.1 uncultured Methyloceanibacter sp. | reverse complement strand
TGTGACCTCTGCCTTCGGAGGGCAGCGCTCTATCCAACTGAGCTACGGGTGCTACGGAGCCGAACGTAGTCAAATGGGCCCGATTCCGCAACGCGGCATCTCTCCTCCGGCTTGGCCCCGCAGGGATCGAATCCATAGGGAATCGCGCGTTTCCGCCCGTATCCGGCAAGGGGCATCCGCCAGGCCCCGGCCAAAAGGGTCTGATAACCGCGCTCAGCGCATAGTTCAGGGGCGACTTGACCTCTTGAGATATTGGCGTAGGTATCTTGTCTCAAGCGGTGCAAAGGCTGGGCAGCCTATGGCGGAAAAGAAGAAGGTTCTCGTGCTCGGCGGAGGCTTCGGCGGCGTGTTTGCCGCGAAGTCGCTGGAGAAACTCGGGCGCGGGCTCCTCGACGTCGAGCTGGTCAACAACAACAACTATTTCGTGTTCCAGCCGCTGCTCCCCGAGGTGGCCTCCTCGAGCATCAACTCGGCCGACGCGGTGGTGCCGCTCCGCCAGCTCCTGACCAAGGTCCAGGTGCGGCAAGCGAAGGGCATGGGCATCGACTTCGCCAGGAAGACGGTGATCGTGATGCAGGGCGCGCGGCTCACTCCCGTCGAGCTGAAATATGACGAGCTGGTGCTCGCGCTCGGCACCGGCGTCGACCTCGAGCGCATTCCCGGCATGGCGGATCACGCCCTGACCATGAAGGACCTGACGGATGCGCATATGCTGCGCACCCACGTGATCGGCTGCCTCGAGACGGCGGACGTGACCGCCGAGACACCGGTCAAAGACCAGCTTCTCAGCTTCGTCGTGGTGGGGGCCGGCTTCTCGGGCGTGGAGACGGTGGCGGAGATGCGCGAGCTGATCCGCCGCGCGCTGCCGTACTACCACAACATCAAGCCCGAAGAAGTGCGCATGTATCTCATCGAATATGCGCCGCGCATCCTGCCGACCTTCCCCGCCGATCTCGCCACTTACGCGACACAGCAGCTCCGCAAGCAGGGCATCGAGGTGCTGACCGGCATCGGTACGAAGTCCGCCACCTCGACCGGGGTCGAACTCACCAACGGGCGCATCATCAATTCTTCGACCATCGTCGCCACGATCGGCAACGGGCCGCATCAACTCGTCGAGATGCTCGGCCTCGACTTGAAATGGGGCCGCATCCAGACGGACCGCTATATGCGCGTGCCGGAGCACAGCCATGTGTGGGCGCTCGGCGACGCGGCGCTCATTCCCCTCAACGACAACCCGCAGGAAGATCCGGCGGACTACGCGACCCAGACGGCGCAGTTCGCCGTGCGCGAGGGCCGTCAGCTCGCCGCCAACATCGTCGCCAAGCTCAAGGGCCAAGAGCTGAAATATTTCGCCTACACGTCCAAGGGCTCGCTCGCCTCGCTCGGCATGAGCAAGGCCGTGGCCGACGTCTATGGCGTGAAGCTATCCGGCATGTTCGCCTGGCTTCTGTGGCGCGGCTTCTATCTCTCGTTCCTGCCGGGCTTCGCCGCGAAGTTCCGCGTGGGCGTGAACTGGCTGCTCAACTCGATCATGCCGCCCAATATCGTGCAGCTGAGAATGCCGCCGCCCGCCACGCGCTACATCCATTTCTGGAAGGGCGACAAGGTGTTCGAGCCCGGCATGCTGATCGATGGCTTCTATACGGTGATCACCGGCCGCTTCAAGCTCACCATCGACAATCCCGAGACGCACGAGCATTTCGAGAAGGAGTTCGGGCCGGGCGAGCATTTCGGCGAGCGCGTGCTGGTCAAGTCGGAGCTCCGCACCGGCCTGGTGGAGGCGCTGGAGGACGGGCTCCTCCTGTTCATCGCGCAGAAGGACTTCACCCGCTTCGCCCGGGCCTTCCCCTTCCTCGATCAGTATTTCCG
>CAYUTT010000435.1:0-1882 GCA_964447575.1 uncultured Methyloceanibacter sp. | reverse complement strand
ACAGGCAATTCGGCCTTTGGATGTAGGCCCTGTTCCCCGGGGCATCTACGTCGACCGGCAGGGCGCCCGGATGAGAGCAGTCTTCAAATTCCCTGCGCTCGCCACTCCGGTTCTCGGCAACGATGAGATCTGTCCATGCGTGCAGGTTCGTAACACGTATGACGGGACCGCCAGGATTGCGCTGCACATCGGAGCGTTTCGCTTCGTCTGCACGAATTTGGCCGTCGGGGGCAAAGGCGCATTCGCCGGCGGATTTGTCTCGATACATGCGGGAGAGATCCCGATTGAGAAAATGGCCGACCAGCTGTCGCAGTACCTGACTCGGTTCGACCAGATCGTCCTCCTGTACCGACAGTGGTCGGAGCGCCGTGCGGAGATGAACGTCCTGACTTCCATCTTCGAGAAGTCGCTCAATGGACGGCCGGAGAGTCTGTGGGCCGAAGTCATTCAGCGTTCACCGGCGACAGTCTTTGACGCCTACAACGTGATGACGGATTTCGCCACCCACCGGACCAGGAGCTGCCAGAGAGCGTTCGATCTTCTCGAACGGATCAATGGCGCATTTCAAGATGCTTTCCCCGTCACCGACGACGTGATAGACGTCCATCAAAGCGATCCGGCTCTAAAGCCGGTTCCACAGTCTTCATAATCGGCAGCTTCTTGCTGCCATTCACCGCCTGCCATCCATATCAGGCGGTTTTTTCATACAGCGGAATCATACAAGGCGGTCTACAAACGGGATTTGTACAGGCGGAAGGAGAACCCAAAGAGGCGTGGGGGGGGCCGAATTGTCGGGAGGTTCTTTGTCCTCACCAGTTGGCAAGGATCGGACTCAGACCCTCCCGACTGAGAGGTTCGCCGCGCCCGGGCGGTCGTGGTGCTCCCCCCGTGCGCGGCTCCTCTCTGGGCGCTGGCGTAGCCAGCCCCCGCCGTTCCGGGTCTTGAGCGTCCCCCGGACGCTCTTCAACCCGAACCTCTCAGTCGGGAGGGCTCGCGCGTTCTGCGCGTGCTCGTCCCGTCCTTCGGCGGGACTGTGCCGCGGAACGGCGGCCTCCGACAATTCCGCCCCCCACGCTTTCGGAGGGGTCCTGGTCTTTCGCCTTCGAGGCGAAAGAAGGTGAGAAGGAAAAGTCGTTCATTTCATCCGCGCTCTGTCGAGCTCGTGGTAATCTGAAACCAGACAACATCCATTCCTGCGAGGAGAAACGACCGATGTGATGCTCCACCGACTCTAAAGTCATCCTCCTCTGGTGACCGAACCAGAGCGATTGAATTGCTATACGCCGCGTCGCCAGGGAATACCGACGGAGCAGGAAGCGGGACGCGGCACATTCTGTATCGCTCCGATCATTCTCATCGCCAGAGGAGTTATGGACACCACCTACGCCGCGCGTACCCGTTCGTCTGTCGTTATCCCGCCCAGTGCGAGCCGTGGTCAGGTCTCGCGACCTGCTCACGGGCGCACGATCCCACCCCAAAGTACAGCACGTCAGCGTCGCTGCCAGCACTGCCGAGGAGTGTTTCCTCGGCAGACGCGAAGGCGTCGCTACTGCTCGCGCTCTTGCGCCGAACAGGCACAGCGGGCGCAGACTCGCGCCTGGAAGCGCGGCTACCGCCGAGACCACGGTTCGTGGCCATGCCCTTCCCAGGACTACTGGCCATCCGAGAAGCGCCGCGAGAAGGGGCGCCAATACACCCGCCGCTGGCGGGCGCGCAAGCGGCAGGACGCTGCGAATGACGACTACCAGACGTCAGTGCCCAGTGCGCTTCCGCCGGACTACCCCTCGCCGACGACCTTGATAGTCCAGCCAGGGAGGGCCGCCTGATGCACACCGATCTTGAACTCGTCTGCCATAAGTGCGGGCGGGCGTACTGGTGGACG
>CAYUTT010000434.1:0-1899 GCA_964447575.1 uncultured Methyloceanibacter sp. | reverse complement strand
ACTACGCCATCGACCTGTTCAAGACGCTGATCGATGCCTCCGTGGAACTGACCGGTGTGCGGGCGGAAGGCGGCAACGCGCCGAGCCACCGGATCATCGCCGATCACTTGCGCGCCTCGTCCTTTCTCATTGCCGACGGCGTATTGCCATCGAATGAGGGCAGGGGCTATGTGCTCCGCCGCATCATGCGCCGGGCCATGCGGCATGCGCACCTTCTCGGCGCCAAGGAGCCGTTGCTCTACCGGCTCCTGCCCGTGCTGGTTGGCGAGATGGGCCGCGCCTATCACGAGCTGGAGCGCGGCGAGGCGCTGATCGCGGAGACCTTGAAACTCGAGGAGACAAGGTTCCGCGAGACGCTGGAGCGGGGCTTGCGCCTCTTGGACGAGGCGGCGGAGACGTTGAAGCCCGGCGACACGCTCCCGGGCGAGGTCGCCTTCAAGCTCTACGACACTTACGGCTTCCCTTACGACCTCACCGAGGATGCGCTGAAAGCCAAGGGCATCGGCGTCGACGCGACCGGCTTTGCCGCATCCATGGAGCGGCAGCGCGCCGAAGCGCGAAAGTCCTGGGCGGGCTCCGGCGAGGCGGCGACCGAAGGGCTCTGGTTCGAGCTGAAGGAGGAGCTCGGCGCCACCGAGTTCCTCGGCTACGAGACCGAGACGGCGTCCGGCGAGATCGCGGCGCTCGTCAAGGACGGCAAGCGTGTCGATCGTCTGAAGCAGGGCGATCGCGGTATCGTCCTCGTCAACCAGACCCCCTTCTACGCGGAGTCTGGCGGCCAGGTTGGCGACCGCGGCACGCTCGCTATCGGCGATGCGTCGCTATTCCGTGTGAAGGACACCCGCAAGAAGCTCCACGGCCTGTTCCTCCATGAGGGCGTGGTCGAGAAGGGCGTGCTGAAAGCGGGCGACACGGTTGCGCTCGAGGTCGATCACGCGCACCGCACCACGACCCGCGCGCATCATTCGGCGACGCATCTCCTGCACGAGGCGCTCCGCCAGGTGCTCGGCCCGCACGTGGCGCAGAAAGGCTCGCTGGTGGAGCCCGGGCGCTTGCGCTTCGACTTTTCACATCCAAAGCCGATGAAGCAGGACGAGATCCGCGCGGTCGAGGATCTCGCCAACGCCCTCATCCTTCAGAACGCGCCCGTCGAGACGCATCTGATGACGCCGGAGGCGGCCATCGAGCAAGGGGCGCTTGCACTCTTCGGCGAGAAATACGGCGACGAGGTCCGCGTCGTCTCCATGGGCGCGACGCCGGAGAGCACCAAGGCAGGCTCCGCCTATTCCATCGAGCTATGCGGCGGTACCCACGTCGCGCGGACCGGCGATATCGGTCTTCTCAAGATCGTGGCCGAGAGCGCCGTGGCCGCGGGCGTGCGCCGTATCGAAGCGCTGACCGGGGCGGCCGCGCGCGCCTATCTCGATGCGCAAGACGCGCGCGTGCGCGAGGCGGCGGACCTCCTCAAAGTCTCTCCCGACGAGATGATCCAGCGCCTCGGCGCCGTCATCGACGAGCGCCGCAAGCTCGAGCGCCAGTTGGCGGACGCCATGCGCGAGCTTGCGCTCCGGCCTGCAGGCGGCGCGGGCGCAAGTTCAAGCGAGGACTCGAGCATCGTCACCGTGGGCGACACCGCGTTCTTCCGCCTGCGCGTATCCGGTTTGCCCAACAACGACCTCAAGGCGCTGGCGGACGAGGGTAAGGCCAAGGTGAAGTCGGGCGTAGTGGCGATCGCCAACACGGCGCCGGACGGTAAGGGCGGACTGGTCGTAGGCGTCACGGACGACCTCACCGGTCCTGAGGAACTCCTCTCGTCCCTGGACCGCGCCCTCGTCCTCCCCGAGCCGCACCTGGGGTGGGATATCTAGGGGAAGGGGCAAGGGTCCAGGTTGATGGTCG
>CAYUTT010000433.1:0-1900 GCA_964447575.1 uncultured Methyloceanibacter sp. | reverse complement strand
GTTGGCGAAGTCGCCGAACTGCGCTTCCCAAAGCACGAGCGTGTTCGGCTCGGCGAGACTATAGCCATACTCGAAGCCGAGCACGGCCTCCTCAGAGAGCATCGAATTGATGACCTCGAAATTCGCCTGCTCCTTGCTGATGTGCCGGAGCGGCGTGTACTTCTTCTCGGTCACCTGATCCATCAGCACCGCGTGGCGCTGGGAGAACGTGCCCCGCTCCGAGTCCTGGCCCGACAGGCGCACGCGGTAGCCCTCGGCAAGCAGCGTACCGAAGGCGAGCGCCTCGGCCGTCGCCCAGTCGATGCCTTGGCCGTCGTCGATCATCTTGCGGCGGCTGGCCATGATGCGGGCGATGGTCTTGTGCGGCGTGAAGCTCTTCGGAATCGTCGTGAGCTTGCGGCCGACTTGGCGCAGCACGTCGAGATCTACGCCGGTCAAGCCGCGGCGGGCGCCTTCCTCCGCAAAGCCGATGCCGGACCATCTGCCATCGAGCCAGTCGGCGCGGTTCGGCCGGTAGGCCTCGCCGGCAGCGAACTCTTCTTCGAGATAGGCACGAAAACGCGCCTGGAGATCGTCGATCCCCTCGCGGGTGAAGAGGCCCTCGCCGATGAGCCGCTCCGAATAGAGCTCCACCACGCTCGGATGCTGCGCGATGCGCTGATACATCAAAGGCTGGGTAAAGGCCGGCTCGTCGGCCTCGTTGTGGCCGTGGCGGCGGTAGCAGAACATGTCGATGACGACAGGCTTGCCGAAGGTCTGGCGGAACTCGGTGGCGATCTTCGTCACATACACCACGGCCTCGGGATCGTCGCCGTTCACGTGGAAGATCGGCGCGTCGATCATCTTGGCGACGTCGGACGGGTAGGGCGAGGAGCGTGAGAAGCGCGGGGCGGTGGTGAAGCCGATCTGATTATTGACGATGAAATGGATCGAGCCGCCGGTGCGGTGGCCGCGCAAGCCCGAGAGGCCCAAGCATTCGGCAACCACGCCCTGTCCGGCAAAGGCCGCATCGCCGTGCAGGAGAAGCGGCAAGACCTGCTTGCGCTCCCGGTCGTCCAGCTGATCCTGCTTCGCGCGCACCTTGCCGAGCACGACGGGATCGACGATCTCCAGATGCGACGGATTCGCGGTCAGCGACAGATGCACACGGTTCTCGTCGAACTCGCGATCCGAGGAGGCGCCGAGGTGATATTTCACGTCGCCTGAGCCTTCGACGTCGTCGGGCTGGGCGGAACCGCCACGGAACTCGTTAAAGATGGCGCGGTAGGGCTTCGCCATGACGTTGGCGAGCACGTTGAGCCGCCCGCGATGAGGCATGCCGATAACGATCTCGCGCACGCCGAGCTGGCCGCCGCGCTTGATGATCTGCTCGAGCGCCGGCACCATGGACTCGCCGCCGTCCAGTCCGAAGCGCTTGGTGCCGGTATATTTGACGTTGAGGAAGCGCTCGGAGCCTTCCGCCTCGATGAGCTTGGCAAGGATCGCCCGCTTGCCCTGCTGGGTGAAGTGCACCTCCTTGTCCGCGCCCTCGATGCGCTCCTGAATCCAGGCGCGCTGCGCCGGATCGGAAATGTGCATGTACTCGAAGCCGATGGTCCCGGCAAAGGTCCGCTTCAGGGTATCGAGCACCTGGCGCAGCGTGGCGAATTCGAGCCCAAACGCGCCGCCGATATAAATCGGACGGTCGTAGTCGGCCTTGGTGAAACCGTAGGTCTTGGGCTTGAGTTCGGGATGCTCGCGGCGCGTGACGAGCTCGAGCGGATCGAGCTTGGCGATGAGATGACCGCGGGTCCGGTAGGCGCGGATCAGCATACGCGCGCCGAGCGTATCCCGGGCGGCGTCGAGCGCCTGCTGCTGGGTCAGCGCGCCGGGGCGCGGTGAAGGCGCAGGGACAGCGGGG
>CAYUTT010000432.1:0-1932 GCA_964447575.1 uncultured Methyloceanibacter sp. | reverse complement strand
GCTCCACGTCGCCCAGCACCGCCTGGGCGGCGGCGCTCCGCGGGAGCGGAAGGAGAAGGGCGCTCAGGAGAAGCGGAAAAGCGAAACTGCGCGACATGGCCCGGCGGCGAAGGGCTCCGGGAGCCGCGCCTCGGGGCGCGCCGGTTCGGCGGTTTCGGCTACCCGCTTTCTGCGCGCGCTCACTTGCTCCGAGCCCTTCTCCGCCCCGCCGTCTTGACCTTCGCCGCTATGCGCCCCAACTGTGCTAGTAGATCGACTGAACGAAGCCCCCGGGCTTGTCAGAGGGAAGCGGATAGATGGAACGGTTTTTTGGCGGCAATCCGGCGCTGGTACTGCTCCGGCTCGTGATCCTATCCCTGATCGTGGGCGTCGTCCTCGCCGCGTTGGGCTTCAGCCCCTACGACATCATCCAGAACATTCGCGACCTGGCGCAACGCATCTACGACATGGGCTTCGCCGCGGTGGAGAAGGCGTTCCGTTACTTCCTGCTCGGCGCGGTCATCGTCTTCCCCGTGTGGGTGCTGATGCGCGTGTTCAAGCTGTTCGGACGCGAGGAGACCGGCACCGAGGTGGCGGAGACCGTTCCGCCGCGCCAGCAGAACCGCGAAGCCTAGAGAATCTCAAGCACCGCTTCCGGCGGGCGGCCGATGGCCGCTTTGTCGCCTGCGACCACGATCGGACGCTCGATCAGGATCGGGTTCTCGACCATGAGCGCGATCAGCGCTTCCTCATCGAGGTCCTTCCCTTTCAGGCCGAGCTCGGCGTAGCGCGCTTCGCCTTTGCGGACGATGTCGCGGGCCGTCAGGCCGAGCTTCTTCAGAATGCGCTTCAGCTCGGCGGCGGATGGTGGCGTCTTCAGATATTCGACGATCTTGGGCCGCACACCCTTCTCCTCGAGCAGCGCCAGAGTCTGGCGCGACTTGGAGCAGCGCGGGTTGTGGTAGATCGTGACACTCATACGACGATCTCCGGAAGAGGCTTCTCGGCCCACGCGCCGGCACACCGGCCGATCAGCGGCTGAAGCGACGTGTGATTGCCGCGTGCCATCGTCTCCACCAGGTGCCGCTTGATGCGGCCGATCAGCCCGGGGCCTTCGAACACGAGCCCGGTATAAAGCTGGATGAGGGATGCACCCGCCTCGATCTTGGCCAGCGCCGTTTCACCGGAATCGATGCCGCCGACGCCGATCAGAGGCAGCTTGCCCTCTGTCGCGCGATAGACCCGGGCGAGCATGCGCGTGGCGCGGTCGAACAGCGGCCGGCCGGACAGGCCTCCTGCCTCGCGGGAGAAGGCCTGGTCGCGAAGGCCGTCGCGGGCAAGCGTCGTGTTGGAGACGATGATGCCGTCGGCCTCGTTCTGCAGAATGACGGCGACCGCCTCGGGGAGATCGGCGTCGGCGAGATCGGGCGCGAGCTTGACGAGGAGCGGCGGCGCCCCCTCCCCCAGCGCTTTGCGTGCGGCCTGCACCTTGCTCAACAGCTCGTCGAGCTTTCTCGGCGCCTGGAGATCGCGCAGGCCCGGCGTGTTGGGCGAGGAGATGTTGACGGTGAGATAGCTCGCGACCGGCGCCATGCGCGTAACGCCTTCGACATAGTCGGCAACGCGGTCTGCGCTGTCGCGGTTCGCCCCGAGATTGACGCCAACGATACCGCTAGGCCTCCGGCGCAGGCGCTGCAGCGCCGCCTCGTGCCCCTCATTGTTGAAACCGAGCCGGTTGATCACGGCGCGGTCCACGTGGGAGCGGAAGAGGCGCGGTGCCGGGTTGCCGCTCTGGGCGCGCGGCGTCAGCGTGCCCACCTCGACGAAGCCGAAGCCCATGCTGAGTAGCTCGCGAGGCACGCGCGCGTTCTTGTCGAAACCGGGGGCCATACCAAGGGGATTGGGAAAGTCGATCCCGAACAGCCTCTGCGCGAGCCGCTTGTCATCTGGCCG
>CAYUTT010000431.1:0-1939 GCA_964447575.1 uncultured Methyloceanibacter sp. | reverse complement strand
CCCGCGGCGCCTGATTGGCCGTGCCCGTATCGCCGGAGGCTGGCGGCAGGGCGTCGGGGTCGTCGCTGCTACCGCCGAACCAACCGCCGCCGGAGCCGCTATCCGAGCTACTCGAGCCGGCCCCTGGGACCTTCATGCTCTTGCCGCGCCGGATGGCCCCGCCCTCCCTCCGACATGTATATCCGTTGCCGAAATCGCCACAGACGATCTTGGCATCGCGCAGAAGCGGTTCTGCAGCCGGCTTGGCCGGGGTGAAAGCCGCCGCACTGCCCGCTCCTAGAAGCAAGGGCGACGCCCAGAGCAAGACCATCAGCATGAGACCGGTGACAAGACGCATGGAACCCCCATTCGATGAGGGCGCCACCATAGCGGAACGGGAGCCGGATCAGAATAGCCAGATCCCCACGGCCCCCCTTGCCAGAGCCGCTTCGGCTTGACACGATAGGTTCATCAAAGGCTCGCGGAGGGAAAAGGGCCGGAAATCCAAGGCCCGCCTTCCTGCGGCGTGAAGTATAAGGGAGGAGAGCATGGGCCAAGCGCAGGGCCAACCAGCCCGCAGCGCCCGCTGCATCGCACTGGTTGGTCCCTATCTCAGCGGTAAGACGACACTTCTAGAATCCATCCTGGCGCGGACGGGCGCCATCAACCGGCAGGGCTCCACCGCCGCCAAGAACACGGTCGGCGATGCCTCCGACGAAGCCCGGCATCACGGCATGAGCGTCGAGCTCAACGCGGCCACGGTCGATTTCCTCGGCGACAAGTTCACCTTCCTCGACTGCCCTGGTTCCATCGAGTTCCAGGCGGAGGCCGCCAACGCACTCACCGCCTGCGACGCCGCCGTGGTGGTGTGCGAGCCCGACGCGAAGAAGGTGCCCGCGCTCCAGCTTATCCTCAAGCAGCTCGAGGACCGCGGCATTCCCCATTTCCTGTTCCTCAACAAGATCGACAAGGCGGACGCGCGCGTGCGCGACATCCTGCCGATGCTTCAGCCCGCCTCCACTACGCCGCTGGTGCTGCGGCAGGTGCCGATCTGGGAGAGCGACATCGTCACCGGTTTCATCGACCTCGCGCTGGAGCGCGCCCATGTCTATCGCGAGCATGCGCCCTCCGAGGTGATCGAGATGCCGGCGGCGCTCAGCGAGCGGGAACAGGAGGCGCGCTTCTCCATGCTGGAGAAGCTTGCCGACTACGACGACGAGCTGATGGAGCAGCTCCTGGAGGACGTGCCGCCCCCGCGCGACAAGGTGTTCGACGATCTTGCCAAGGATCTCCGCGAAGGGCTGATCTGCCCGGTGCTGATCGGCTCGGCGGAGAACGGCAACGGCATCTTGCGCCTGCTCAAGGCGTTGCGCCACGAGGCTCCTTTCGTTGAGGTGACCGCCGCGCGGCTCGGCGCGTCCGATACCGATTCCTGCGCCTATGTGGCGAAGACGTTCCACACCGCGCATGGCGGCAAGCTGTCGCTTGCGCGTGTGTTCGCCGGCAAGTTCGCCGACGGCACCTCGGTCTATAACGGCGAAACCGAGGAGCGCATCGGCGGCGTGTTCGATCTTCTCGGGCAGGAGCCCGTGAAGCGCGGACCGGCGCAGGCCGGCGACACGGTGGCTCTCGGGCGTCTGGAAAGCGTGAAGACCGGCGAGACGCTGTCCACCGAGAAAGGCGCTTCGCTCAAGATCGAGCCCGGCGAGATCGCCGAGCCCGTGTTCGGGCTTGCCATCGAGGCCAAGGAAAAGAAAGACGAGGTGAAGCTCACCACGGCGCTCGCCAAGATCGTCGAGGAGGATCCCTCGCTCGCCATCACCCAGGATCAGGACATGGGGCAGATGGTGCTATGGGGGCAGGGGGAGATGCATCTGCGCGTGGCGCTCGAGCGGCTGATCCGCAAATACGGCATCGACGCCGCCACCCATCCGCGGCAGATCCCCTACAAAGAGACCAT
>CAYUTT010000430.1:0-1945 GCA_964447575.1 uncultured Methyloceanibacter sp. | reverse complement strand
AATGCCGATGCCGTGGGCCGCGAGGTGATCCGGGTGGAAGATGGTTACGTCGGCCCCGGTTACGGCCTGCCGACGCCGGGGATGATCGAAGCGATCCGGCTGCTGGCCAGAACCGAGGGCATCCTGCTCGATCCGGTCTATTCCGGCAAGGGCATGGCCGGCCTGATCGACCTGATCCGTACCAGCGCCTTCCGTCGCGACGAGACGGTGGTATTCCTGCATACTGGCGGCAGTGCCGCCCTATTCGCCTATGAGTGGGCATTCTCCAGCCAATAACGAGAGGTCGCATCCATGTTCCGGAAAATCATTCGCGCCTGCAGCGCTGTCACGGCAGTGGGGATGCTGCTGGTAGTCAACCCGACCCAAGCGCAGAGCCTGGGAGGCACGCTGGTCATGGTGGTACAGCCCGAACCCCCGACGCTGGCCTCCTATGTCAGCACCTCGGGCCCGGTGGGCCAGGTCACGACCAAGGTCTACGAAGGATTGCTGGAATACAACTTCGAACTGCAACCGATCCCCGGCCTCGCCAAGTCCTGGACCATCAGCCCCGATGGCAAGACCATCACCTTCGAACTCCAGGAGAATGTCACCTTTCACGACGGCGCGCCGTTCACCAGCGACGACGTCAAGTTCAGCGTCCTGGAGGTCCTGAAGAAGGCCCATCCGCGCGGCAGTAACACCTTCAAGGAAGTGACCGACATCGACACGCCGGATCCCCATACGGCCGTGTTCCATCTGGCCAATCCGGCGCCCTACATGATGATGGCCCTGTCCGGCTATGAATCGCCGATGCTGCCCAAGCACCTGCTGGAAGGCACCGACCTCAACCAGAATCCCTACGCCAACGCGCCGGTCGGCACCGGGCCGTACCAGTTCGTCGAATGGCGGCGCGGGCAGTTCGTGCGCCTGGATCGCAACGAGAACTACTGGAAGGAAGGCCGCCCCTATCTGGATCGCATCGTCGCCCGGTTCATCGCCGATTCGTCCACCCGCAGCGCGGTGATCGAGAATGGCGAGGCGCATATCGCCGGTTTCGGCGCCCTGCCCTACAGCGACATCAACGCCCTGGGCGCCCTGCCCCATCTGGAGGCCACCACCAGCGGCTATCAGATGCAGGCCCCGATCGTGCAGCTGGATTTCAACACCCGTCAGGCCCCGTTCGACGATGAGCGGGTGCGCCAGGCCGTGTCCTACGCCATCGACCGCCAGTTCGTGATCGACAACGTCTGGTTCGGTTTCGGCAAGCCGGCGACCGGTCCGGTCAGCTCGAACTTCGCGGTGACCGGTCTGTATACCGATGAGGTGCGCGACTACCGCGTCGACAACCGCCTGGAACTCGCCGAGCAACTGCTCGACGAGGCCGGCTACCCGCGCAATGCCGAGGGCATTCGTGTCGAGATCGTGCACGACCTCACGCCCTACGGCGAGGAATGGCAGCGCTATGGCGAATACGTGCAGCAGGCCCTGGCCGAGATCGGCATCCGCGCGACGTTGCGCTACGAAGACGTACCCACCTGGCTGCGGCGGATCTTCACCGACTACGACTTCCAGCTGACCTCGAACTGGATCCAGACCCTGGCCGACCCGGTCATCGGCATGCACCGGCTCTATCACTCCAACCAGATCCGCCCTGGCACCGTGTTCGTCAACAACTCCGGCTGGTCCTCGCCGGAAACCGATGAGCTGATGGATCGGGGCTCGGTGGCGGTCGATCAGGCCGAACGGAATGCGCTGTATCACGAACTGCAGCAACGCATCGTGGAGGCCGCGCCGCTGGTTTGGGTGCACGAACTCCAGTTCGCCACGGTCTACAACAACCGGTTCAAGGATCTGATCATCAGTCCGCTGGGCCTCTACAGCGCCTTCGACCAGGCCTATTTCCAGCCTTGAGGCGATTCTCGGAGAAACCATCTCCTCCCCCTTGCCAAGGGGGAGGGCGGGAGGG
>CAYUTT010000429.1:0-1966 GCA_964447575.1 uncultured Methyloceanibacter sp. | reverse complement strand
CGAGGGCTATGAAGCTCGTCATGAGGGCGGCTACCCATGACTCAAGCCTACTTGCTTGAGGACACGTTCGACCAGGAGGTCGCATCGCTGCCTTTCGAACGGAAACACATCGTTCAGACTTGCTGCAACCTGATCACCCAGAATTTGCCGTAACATTCGCCGAGCGCGATGCAGCCGCGTTTTTACCGTCGGTTCGCCGAGTCCTAGAAGTCGTGCTGCCTCTGCCGTGCTTAACTCTTCAACATCTCGCATCACGAATACGGTGCGCAGGCTGTCAGGCAGCCCATCGATGGCCCGTTCCAGAAGTCTCCGAATCTGGTGTTGAGCGGCCGTAACCTCAGGGTCTTGTGCTGGAGCGATCATTGCAGATGGTTCGATTTGCGCGGGCTGTTGTAGCGCTTCGAGTTCAACTGTGGTCCGCTGGCTTCGTTTTCTCGCTAGCGCTTCGTTGAGCGCAATGCGCGTGAGCCACGTGGAAAGGCTCGCCTCGCCGCGGAAATCCATCAGCCGCTTGAAGGCTTTGATAAACGTCTCCTGAACCACGTCTTCCGCGTCATAGTCATCGAGCAAAATACTTCGCGCGACGCGATATAAGAAGCGGTCGTGCCGTCGGATTAATGCATCGAAAGCATTAGCGTCGCCCTCTCTGGCGCCCCGAAGAAGTTCAGTGTCATCATCCTCAGCCATTCGACCTAGGGCGTACCTCCTCTGCTCGCTCAGCCATTGAAGTATTTGCCTGTCCGCAACGAAAACGCTCGTCTATGGCTTAGGGTCCCAGACCTGAAGTGACATCACAAACAATTTTCGGCCCGATGTAACCTTTGAGGGCCTCCCGACATCTAATGATCTGAACCGCACCTCGGAAGGGCTCGTGGTTGTCCGCCATCGACATCCCGATCCGATAGTGGATTCTGGCGCTCGTAATGGAGGTTCCTATGGCCCTTGCATTTTCAAGACGACACACTTTGTTTCTCGGCGCGAGCACTGGTCTTGCGCTTGCATCGCTATCCAATCGAGCACTTTTTGCCGCCGATGCTGCCCAAGACATTACGGATGAAGATATTTTCCAGTTCGCGCTGAACCTCGAATATATGGAAGCCGAATACTATCTGCGCGGCACTCGAGGCAAAGGGCTAAACGCCAGCGACATCGGAGCGGACCCCGGCAAGGTCACGTTCAAGAGCAAGGCCATCAAGGAGTTCCTTGAAGAGGTAGCCGAGAATGAACTCGCCCACGTTCGCTTCTATCGGAAAACACTCGGCGGCAGCGCGGTCGATCGTCCCGCGATCGACTTCGATGCAGGGTTTTCCGCTGCAGCTAAGGGTGCCGGCCTAGGGTCGAGTTTCAATGCATTCGCGAACGAGATGAATTTTCTACTCGGGGGCATGCTGTTTGAGGATGTAGGGGTTACGGCATACGCTGGAGCCGCCACGGCTCTAAAAGAAAAAGAGCATCTTGAAGCCGCCGCCGGAATTCTCGCGGCAGAAGCTTATCACATGGGTATGGCACGCTCGCAGCTCTACGAGATGGGACAGGAGGCTTGGAAGGCCGCGAATGCCCTTTCCGACTCCAGGGACAAGCTCGACGGCCCCGGGGACAAGGATCAAGGTATCCGCGTTGATGGTAAGGCCAATATCGTCCCGTCAAATCCTGACGGGATCGCTTTCAGGCGCACTCCGCAAGAAGCGAGGTTCCGCTGAGAGAGCCCCTAAAGGCACTGCAGAAGAACGATCACGCGTTGCATTCTTGCTCACAATTCTGCAATTGCTGGCGCTCAGCAATCGTCAGCGGCGCGTGTCCCCTTAAGATCAGGACTGCCTCAACGTTGTCCTCGATTCCCTCCGCAACGAGGCCGAGCAGCTCGGCATCGCTTAGTTCAGCAAGTGGACGAGCGCGACGGGTCTCTGTTTGTATTTGCTTGGGAAGGAGAGACGCAGCAACTTTCAGATAGTCTTGCGGCCGCTCC
>CAYUTT010000428.1:0-1967 GCA_964447575.1 uncultured Methyloceanibacter sp. | reverse complement strand
AGCCCGTAATCGGCCTGGCTGATCACCTGCGCGTTGAAGGTGTTCGTCTCGAGAATGTCCGCGCCCGCCTCCAAGTACTCCCTGTGGATCGCGCGGATAACGTCCGGTTGCGTGAGCACAAGCAGGTCGTTGTTGCCCTTCAGGTCGCGTGGGAAGTCTTTGAAGCGTTCGCCGCGGTAACCGGCCTCGTCCAGCTTGTAGCGCTGGATCATGGTGCCCATGGCGCCATCCAGAACGAGGATGCGCTCCTTGGCCTCCTGCTTCAGCGCCTCAATGCGGTCTTCTCGGGTCATGACGCCGCCTTTTCTTGTGCTTCGGTGAAGGCCTTGGCGGGCCTGAGGCCCAGCAGGTAGCAGATGGCATAAACGAGGTCGGCGCGGTTCAGCGTATAGAAGTGAAACTCGGTGATGCCCTGGTCGACGAGGCCCAACACCTGCTCTGCGGCGACGGCCGCCGCTACCAAATGGCGCGTCTCCTGATCCTCGTCCAGACCCTCGAAGCGGCGGCCGAGCCAGTCGGGCACGCTCGCCCCCGAGCGCTCAGCGAAGCTTGAGACCTGGCGGAAATTGTGGATGGGGATGAGCCCGGGCACGACCGGAATATCGATGCCGGCGGCCCGGACGCGGTCGAGATAGCGGAAATAGACCTCATTGTCGAAGAAGAACTGGGTGATAGCGCAGGTGGCACCGGCATCGACCTTGGCCTTCAGCATGTCGATATCCGCCTCGACGGACGGCGACTCCGGATGCTTCTCCGGATAGCAGCCGACCGAGATCTCAAACGGCGCGATTCTCTTGATGCCCGCGGTCAGATCCGCGGCGTTGACGTAGCCACCCGGCGTCGGCTCGTAGCGTTCGCCCACGCCGCCCGGCGGGTCGCCGCGCAGCGCCACGATATGGCGCACCCCGAGATCCCAGTACTCGCGGATAACCTCGTCGATCTCCTCGCGCGTGGCGCTGACACAGGTGAGATGCGCGGTAGGCTTCAGCGTCGTCTCGCGGAGCATGCGTGCGACGGTCGCGTGGGTGCGTTCGCGCGTCGAGCCGCCAGCGCCGTAGGTCACCGAGACGTATTTCGGCCGCAGCGGCTCGAGCCGGCGGATGGATCGCCACAAGGTCTCCTCCATGGCCGCAGTCTTCGGCGGGAAGAACTCGTACGACACATCGATGTCGCCGCGGCCGAGGAAGCGGCTTTTATGTCCATTCGATGCGAGCATCAAGCGGCGACCTCCACTTTGGGACTCAGTCTCCTTGCCTTGCCGGCCGTGACCGGCTTCACGCAGAGCCACAGAGAGACGGTGAGCTTGCCTTCGGCAGGTTGCGGGCTCAGCTCGCGGAAGCGCTCCAGCTTGAGGCCTGCGCCTTCAAGCATGCGGCCAAGCTGATCGCGGGCGAAGCCGAGCCGGCGATGGGCCGACTCCTCGCGCAGGAATTCGAGGTCGTGCGGCGCGAAGTCGACGACTAGCAGCTTGCCACCGGGCTTCAGCACGCGCGCGGCTTCGGCAATCGCCGCGGCCGGATCGTCGAGGAAGTGCAGCACCTGGTGAAGCACGACGGCGTCGGCCACCTCATCCGGAAGCGGCACGTTGTAGAGATCGCCGTGGCGGATTTGCGCGTGGTTGAGACCGGCGCGCTCGAGCTTCATGCGCGCATAGGCCAGCATGTCATGATTGAGATCGAGGCCAAGCGCGCGGGCGGCGCGCGGACCGAACAGTTCAAGAATGCGCCCGGTGCCGGTGCCGAGATCGACGAGAAGGTCGAACGGGCCCTCCCCGAGCGCCTCGTCCATGGCTGCCTCTACTTGGCTCTCGGCCACGTGGAGCGTGCGAATCCTGTCCCATTCGGCGGCGTGAGCCTTGAAGTAGCTTTGCGCCGCTTCAGCGCGCGTCTTCTGCACGGCTTCGGCGCGGGCCCGGTCGCGGGCGAGCGTCAGATCGGCCGGATCGAGGCTTTCGACGATGGCGCGGG
>CAYUTT010000427.1:0-1967 GCA_964447575.1 uncultured Methyloceanibacter sp. | reverse complement strand
AGGGCGTCAACAGCGCCGTCACGCTCGAAGCGCCGCCGCCAGTGCACACGACCTATTTCACCGCGGTAGTGGACGAGGACGGCAAGGTCGCGACCTTCGAGGATCTGTACGGTCTCGATCGCAAGCACGCCGAAGCGCTGTTTGGGGATGCGAAGGGCTTTCCTCAGCCGCCGCCTGAGCCCAAGCCGCGCGAGACCGTCGCCTCGTCAAGGCCGTCAGGAAGCTCGGGCGGCGGCGGCGGATTCTCGAGTTCGGTCGGTTTTCTCGACGACTAGCCGGCTCGTCAGCGATCTCTGTGCGCAGCAAGGGGGCGCGTGCTAGATTTGCGTGTTGCAGGCGTTTCGGTCGTGATCTGGGAGGATCAAATGGTGCGCGCGTCGTCTTGTAGGGCTTGGGTGCGAACTGTGTGTGGGTGCGTCGTCCTTGCGGCAGGTGCCGCGTTGGTCCCCGCGGCGGCGATGGCGAACTGCTATGAGCTGATCGGCTGCACCAAGACGGACTACTTCAAGCCCCATCAACTGAAGCAGCTCGGCTGCCAGCCGCTCTGGGATGTGCGCAATACGATCTACAAAGAGAACGGCTACTGCTTCAAGACGGCCAAGGCCATCAAATATTTCGGCAATGCCGGTTGCAAGTTCGACAATGCCGCCGCCGTGCCGCTCAGCGCCATCGAGCGTCACAACGTTGCCGCGATCAAGAAGGTGGAGAAGAGCAAGGGCTGCCTCTAGACGGTGCGGCGCCGAGCGCGCCGCGATCGCCTGGGGTCGCGCACGTGCCGGGTTCTTGGCGGCACCCAACGCGCGGGCTGCGTGTCCCGCCACGATGAGCATTCCAGCAAGGTAAAAAGGACCCGCCGGTTTTCTCATCATTTCCCTGGAAACCCTTGTAGGATTCGCTATCTGTGCATGGCGCAGCGGCGTTGTTTCTGCCGGTTTCAAAATGCCGAAGAGGCTGCTATCCCGTCATCTTCCGCGCTTTCGCGGCGCAATTTCGCCCTCTCCCAAGGCTAGAAGCCCGATCCTGAGATCGCGCGGCCCCTGAGCGGGGGCAACAACCTTAACGGCCATGTTTAAGCGCCTCCTCATCGCCGGTGTCGTCGTTGCCCTGTTCCTGACCGGGATCTGGTGGTTCAACCTCGTCTTCAAGCCGAAGATGATCGCCGATTTCGTGGCCAACATGGCGCCGCCTGCGGTCACGGTGACGGCCGAGCCCGCCCAGCTCGAAAGCTGGACGGACCGGGTGCACTCGATTGGCACATTGATCGCCATCGAGGGTGTCGAAGTGGCGCCCGAGGTCGGCGGCATCGTCAGCGAGTATTTCTTCGACAGCGGCCGGGACGTGAAGAAGGGCGAGAAGCTCGTCCAGCTCGACATCTCGGTGGAGCAGGCAGATCTCAGAAATAACAAGGCGCTCCTGCACGAAGCCGAGCTCAACCTGACACGCCAGCAAAGTCTGGTGAAGCGGGAGGTGACTTCGGTGGCGACGCTGGAATCGGCGACCGCCAAGCGGGATTCCGCCGTGGCGGCGGTCGAGCGCACCGAAGCGCTGATCGCGCAGAAGACCATCATCGCGCCGTTCTCCGGACATCTCGGCCTGAGGCGCGTGGAGAAGGGTCAATATGTCTCCCCCGGACAAGCGCTTGTCTGGCTGCAGGCGCTCGATCCGATCTGGGTCGACTTCCCCGTGCCCGAAAGCGAGGTGGCCGACTTCAAGGTCGGCGCCAAGATCGAGCTGACGGTCGACACCTATCAGGGGACCGTCTTCGAGGGCGAGGTGGAGGCGTTCGATGCGCGGCTCAACCAGGACAGCCGCACGCTCATGGTCCGCGGCCGGCTGAAGAACCCAGACCGCAAGCTCTTGCCCGGCATGTTCGCGCAAGTCGCGGTGCTGGCAGGCGAGCCCAAGGATCTCGTGACGGTGCCGCGCACGGCCATCAACTATACGCTCTATGGCGACAGCGTCTGGGT
>CAYUTT010000426.1:0-1969 GCA_964447575.1 uncultured Methyloceanibacter sp. | reverse complement strand
GCGACGGCTTCGATCAGGTCGTGGCGTTCGTCGCGACCGGCGGCTATGCGCTCGCAAACTATGAGCGCTTCGCCAAGCTCAAGCGGACCAAGGAGGGCGCCTACCGCATCGCCCATCCCCGCATCGCCCAGCAATACCGGCTCAATGTCGGCACCATCGTCGAGGCGCCGATGCTGCGCGTGCGCCTCGCCCGCGGCGCCCTCAAGAAATCGGGCGCGGTCGCCGGCGGGCGCGTGCTCGGTGAAGTGGAGGAATACTTCATCGAGCAACTCGCTCCCGGTGACACCTTCGTGTTCGCGGGCGAGGTGCTCCGCTTCGAAGGCTTGCGCGAGATGGACGCGATCGTCACCCGGGCGCATGCCGCCGATCCCAAGGTACCGTCATACGAGGGCGGCAAATTCCCACTCTCCACCTATCTTGCCGATCGTGTGCGCCACATGCTGGCCGCGGGCGCCGCTTGGGCCAAGCTCCCCGAGCAGGTTTCAGACTGGCTCAGGCTGCAAGCGGACTTCTCGGTGGTGCCGTCCGCCGACGAGATGCTGATCGAGACCTTTCCCCGCGGGCAGCGGCATTATCTCGTCTGCTACCCCTTCGAGGGCCGCCTTGCGCACCAGAGCCTCGGCATGCTGCTGACCCGGCGGCTGGAGCGGGCGCGCGCCGCCCCGCTCGGCTTCGTCGCCAACGAATACGCCCTTGCCGTCTGGGGCCTCAACGACATGAGCGAGATGGTCCGCAACGGCCGTCTCGACCTCGCGCAGTTCTTCGACGAGGACATGCTCGGCGACGATCTCGACGCCTGGCTTGCGGAATCGAATCTGATGAAGCGCTCCTTCCGGGTCTGCGCCATCATCTCGGGGCTCATCGAGCGCCGCCATCCCGGTCAGGAGAAGACGGGCCGGCAGATGACCGTGTCCTCCGACCTCGTCTATGACGTCCTGCGCCAGCACGAGCCGGATCACATCCTGCTGAAAGCTGCGTTCGCCGACGCAGCGACGGGCCTGATTGATCTCGGCCGCCTGGGCCAATTCCTGAAGCGGATCGGCGGTCGAATCAGGCATAGTGCGCTCAGTCACGTTTCGCCGCTCGCCGTACCCGTCATGCTTGAAATCGGCCGCGAAAGCGTTCCGGGTGACGCTGGCGACACCCTGTTGCGTGAGACCGCCGAGGAACTCATCGCCGAGGCATTGGGGGAACATGCTGCGCGTTAAGCTCGATCTCATGCCGGAAACGGCGCCGACGCTCCGCTCGAATGTCGACGTGGCGGGGCATGCGTTGAAGCCGCTGGTTGCGGGCGCGCTTTATTGGGAAGCGGAGGACACGCTCCTCGTCGCCGACCTTCACCTGGAGAAGGGCGCCGCCTTCGCCGCGCTCGGCATGCTGCTGCCCCCCTACGACACGCGTTCCACGCTCTCGCGCCTGGGCAAGATCATTACCGCTCTGGACCCGGCGCGTGTGATCGCGCTCGGCGACAGCTTCCATCGCAGCGAATGCGCCGACCATCTCGTCGGCGAGGACCTCGCTTTCCTCACCAAGCTGCAGAAGGGCCGGGACTGGTTCTGGATCTGCGGCAATCACGACCCCCATCTGCCGGCGACCGTCGGCGGCACGGTCTGTGCCACCCTCACGATGGGAGGCATCACACTGCGCCACGAGCCGTCCGAGGAGCCATCCGCGCCGGAGATCGTGGGCCATCTGCATCCCATTGCGCGCATCGCCAGGCGCGGCGCGGTGATCCGGCGCCGCTGTTTCGCCACCGACGGCTATCGTTTAATCATGCCTGCCTTTGGCGCTTACGCCGGCGGGCTCAACGTCCTGCACGAGGCATTCCGCCCGGTCTTCCAGCGCCGCCGGCTCGAGGCCTGGATGATGGGCCGCCACGCCGTCTACCCCGTGCTCGGCAGCCTGCTGCTTCCGGACTAGAGCGCTTTCCGAGCTGATTGAATCGCGGGGGATTCCCGAATCGGCTGAG
>CAYUTT010000425.1:0-1976 GCA_964447575.1 uncultured Methyloceanibacter sp. | reverse complement strand
CCGCCGTCATCCCACCAGTTCATGGTCTTGATGACCCAACCGGAAAGCGTCACCGACACCTTCTTGTTGCCCTTGCGGACGGTCGTCGCCTCGAGCTCGGCCACCCGCTCCTCGAGATCTGCGCAGCAATCCCCACCGAAATCCGCAGCCTTGGCCGGCGTGCTCATGGCGTAACCCCCGAGCGCGAAGCCTAGTGCGGCTGCGATGGCGATGCGGCTGGATGTTTTTGTCAGTCCCCCAAACATATCCATCTCCACCTTCCCTGATAAATTGCCTAATCCAAACTCTCGCGTCGAATTCGCCTCTCGGCTCCGCATCGGTGAAGTTCAACCCAAACTTGGCAGAAATCCCCCGATAGAGAGTTCTAGGTTCTGCTTATACGCGTTCCGGCAAGAAGGTAAATTGCTATCAAAGCGGGCGGGGACGTTTTTGGCCTTCTTGTGACATTTCAGCCACGAATTTTGGGCCCTTGCAGCATCCGTCAGCAGGCTTCCTATTCAAGGAAAAATGAATGAAGTGTCAACCCCTTAGGTGATACCGGCAGCGTCCGAACAATCGGCGCTGCCAGTCGCTTGGAGAGGCAGGATGGCGGCTGCGAGCGAGCGTCAGGCGGGCCGAGATTGCTTAATCCGTGTCCACATCCGGCGCACGAAACATGCAGCTCGCGATTCTGCTTTTGGCTTAGTCTGTTAGGGCGTCTTTCGGCGAGCCCGCGCGCACGACGCGACGGGTCCTGGCCCGCGAAGAATACCGCCGAAAGCCGGCGAATCGGACGAATCGGAGTTTGAATGCCTAAGCCGGACGTCCCAGCGTCAAGCCGGGCTGCGGCGCGCGGTCCAGACGCAGTTCCTTGAAGCCCGGTTTGGAGAGAACGGTCCGGCCTTGCGAGACGGTAAGGCTGGCTCCCGCAACGCTCCCGCAGCCCGCCGAACCTGGAACCGCCGGCGGCGAAGCACCGTCTTTCAAGGCGCTATCGCCCCTTGAGCCAGGTCAAGGTTTCCCGCCCGCTAACGGGCGATATGCGACAATAGAACTGCTCTAGGAAGCCTTGTGACAGCGCAGCCAATGGGCTACTTACCTGAGTAAGACCCCGGAATGGTTTTAACTTTAGGCAAGCGGTACAAGAACTTGCGCAATCGGGGCGTGTATAGCCATATCCATTCTGTTCGGCCAATAGCTGGGTGCCGTTGGCGAACGCCAATGGTCTAGGGGACGGAGACAGATGGACTACGAGGATCGCTTCCGCCAGCATCTTGAATCGCTGCACAACGAAGGCCGGTATCGTGTTTTCGCCGACCTGAAGCGCCGCTGCGGAGCCTATCCGACCGCCGATCACTTCACCGGACAAGGCACCCGCGACGTCACCGTGTGGTGCTCCAACGACTATCTTGGGATGAGCCAGCACACCAAGGTGCGCGCGGCCATGCATGAGGCGATTGACGAGGTTGGCGCCGGCTCCGGCGGCACCCGCAACATTTCCGGCACGACCCACTACCATGTGGAGCTCGAGGCCGAGCTTGCCGACCTTCACGGCAAGGAGGCTGCCCTCCTCTTCACCTCCGCCTATATCGCCAACCAAGCGACGCTTTCCACGCTGGTCCGCCTCATTTCCGGGCTCGTGATCTTTTCCGACGCGAAGAACCATGCCTCGATGATCGAGGGCATCCGGCACGGCGGCGGACCGAAGCATATCTTCCGCAACAACGACCTCGGCCACCTCGAGGAGCTCCTCCAGAAGGTGCCGCGCGAGACGCCCAAGGTCATCGCCTTCGAGAGCGTCTACTCCATGGACGGCTACATCGCGCCCATCGGCGCGATCTGCGACCTCGCGGAGAAGTACAACGCCTTGACCTATCTGGACGAAGTCCACGCGGTCGGCCTCTACGGCCCGCGCGGCGGCGGCATCGCCGAGCGCGACGGCGTCATGGACCGGGTCGACATCATCAACGGGACGCTGGCCAAGGGTTTCGGCGTCA
>CAYUTT010000424.1:0-2005 GCA_964447575.1 uncultured Methyloceanibacter sp. | reverse complement strand
ATGACGTCGCCCGCACGCTGCACAATGACCGTATCGCCGATGCGCACGTCCTTGCGGGCGATCTCATCCTCGTTGTGAAGCGTGGCGTTCTGCACCACGACGCCGCCCACGGTGACCGGCTCGAGCTTGGCGACGGGAGTGAGGGCACCGGTGCGGCCCACCTGAATCTCGATGTCGCGCAGGATCGTGGTCGCCTTCTCGGCGGGAAATTTATGGGCGATGGCGAAGCGCGGCGAGCGGGAGACATAGCCGAGGCGCGCCTGGAGATCGAGGCGGTCGAGCTTGTAGACGATGCCGTCGATGTCGTAGTCGAGGCCCGCCCGTCCGGATTCGATGTCGCGATAGGTTGCAAGCATCTCGTCCACGGTGTGCGTGAGCTTAATGAGCGGGTTGAGCGGAAAGCCCCAGGCGCGCAGAATCTGATAGGCGTCCCATTGGGTCTCGGCCGGAAGCTCGGCGACCTCACCCCAGCCATAGGCGAAGAAGCGCAAGGGGCGCGCGGCGGTGATACCGGCGTCCAGCTGACGCAGCGATCCCGCGGCCGCGTTACGCGGATTGGCGAAGAGGCGGTCGCCGCGCTCGGCTTGCGCCGCGTTGAGCTTCTGGAACGCCGTCCGGCTCATATAGATCTCGCCGCGCACCTCGAAGGGATCAGGGAAGCCGCGCGTCTCGATCTTCTCCGGAATATCGCCAATGGTCCGGACGTTCGGGGTGACGTTCTCACCCTCATAGCCGTCGCCACGGGTCGCGGCCTGCACCAAACGCCCGCCCTCATAGCGCAGCGTGATGGAGAGGCCGTCGATCTTGGGTTCGGCGGTAAAGGCGAGCGCGGCGTCCGGATCGAGCCCCAAAAAGCGGCGCACGCGCTCGATGAAGTCGCGTACCCCCTCCTCGTCGAACACGTTGCCGAGGGAGAGCATGGGGACGCGGTGCACGACCTTGCCGAAGGCCTCGACCGGCGCGGCACCAACTCTCAGCGAGGGGCTGTCGTCGCGCACCAGATGCGGGAAGCGCGCCTCGATCTCTTCGTTGCGCTGGCGCAGCGCATCGTACGCGGCGTCGGAGATCTCCGGGGCGTCCTTGCGGTAGTAGAGCGCGTCGTGATGGGCGATCTCACTGGCAAGCCGCGCCAACTCTTGCGCGGCCTCGGCCTCGTCGAGCTCCGCCACTGGCTTTGCCGCAAGCGGCGCCACGTCTTTCCTCGTTTTAGTCTTTCCCATGGTTTCAGACTTTTACGCCGAACGGCTCATCAGCCGATCGGCGGCCGCACGGGCCTCGTCGGTGATGGTCTGGCCGGCCAGCATGCGGGCGATCTCCTCGCGGCGATGCGCCCCTTCGAGCACCGCAACCCGGGTCGCCATAGCCTCTCCTTCGGGGCCTGAGACCGCCTCCTTGGCGATCATCAGATGCCCGTGGGCCAAGGCCGCCACCTGCGGCGCATGGGTTACGGCCAGCACCTGGACGTTCGCGGCCAAGCCCGCCAGGCGCGCGCCGACGGCGGCGGCCGTTGCGCCGCCGACTCCGGAATCCGCCTCGTCGAAAATGAGGGTGGGCGCCGAACCGCGCGCGGCGAGCACCACTTTGAGCGCCAGGATGAAGCGCGCCAGTTCGCCGCCTGAAGCTACCTTCATCATGGGGCCAGGCTCGGTGCCGGGATTGGTCGCGACCCAGAAAGCGATGCGGTCGATGCCGGAGGGACCGCCCTCGCCGAGATCCACGGTGTCGATATGGGTGACGAAGCGCGCCTTTTCCAGCTTCAGGGGCGAGAGCTCGCTCCCCACCTCCTCGTCCAGACGCGCGGCGGCCTTGGCGCGCGCCTTACTCAAGGCGAGCGCCGCCTGTTCGTAGGCCTTACGGGCGGATTTCGCCGCCTCCGACAGCGCCGCTGCCCGGCCTTCGCTCGTATCGAGCGCCTGGAGCTCG
This sequence comes from uncultured Methyloceanibacter sp., assembly GCA_964447575.1. GTDB lineage: Bacteria > Pseudomonadota > Alphaproteobacteria > Rhizobiales > Methyloligellaceae > Methyloceanibacter. Next base: position 82 of record CAYUTT010000424.1, on the reverse strand, counting down.
GCCTCAAGGCGCGCGGCAAGGGCCGGAAGCTCGTCGACCTGGACCCGGTGCTTACGGGCGAGCGCGCGGAGCGCGAAAAGCC
>CAYUTT010000423.1:0-2007 GCA_964447575.1 uncultured Methyloceanibacter sp. | reverse complement strand
TGTTCTGATCGATCTTGACCATGCCACGTCAACGGCATTCATCCTTTCGCTTGGCGGCTTCCTCGGTATCGGAAAAAAACTGGTTGCGGTGCCGATCAATCAAGTCAAGGTTGGAAGTGAGGCAAAGATCATGACCGATCTCACGGAAGCGCAGCTTGTCAATGCGCCCACGTTCGACTTCGATCTCGTTGACCAATTTTCAGAGGGCAAGCACTGACCCGCCGGTGGCATAAGTTGAGCGAGGTGATCGGCAACAAGCAACGAGCCGGACTGAGAGTGGGCAGATGAGACGACAGGGGCGCGCTGTTGATCAGTGGTCCTTGTGGGTCGCTGTCGCGTGGTGATCGTCTAGACCATCCGGTCCATCCTGTTCGCCAGCGCAACGACCACGAGCATCGGGCTAGCGGGTCATCATGCGCCCGGGCCACGTGCCGGGTCGCGGCCGTTGAGAGCTATGCGGGAAACTGGGTGATGACGGTGTGAGATAGGCGGCGTATCGAGGCGGGTGTCGAAGCCTGCCAGAACCTCCCCGAAAGGAGCGATACGCCATGTTGAGAGATACCACTGTCATTGCATTCCGTCAGCCTGATGCGATCGACGATCCACTGACCGAGCTGGCCCGCGAAGGCGCCCGCCGAATGTTGGCTCAGGTGCTGGTCGCCGAAGCCGACGCCTTGGTCGCCATGTGGAAGGATGAGAAGTTGCCGGATGGTCGCGACCGGATCGTGCGTCACGGCCACGGGCCGCATCGCACGATCCAGACCGGGGTTGGGGCTGTGGAGGTCCGTCGCGCCAAGGTGCGCGACCGGGGCGAGGTGGGCACAGACGAGAGAATCCGGTTTTCCTCGGCGATCCTGCCGAAATGGGCGCGGCGGACGAAGAGCCTGGACGCGCTGTTGCCGGTTCTCTACCTGCGTGGAGTGTCGACCGGCGATTTCCAGGAGGCGCTCGCCGCCCTGTTGGGCAAGGAGGCGCCGAACCTGTCGCCGGCTGTGATCTCGCGGCTGACGGCGGAGTGGCAGGCAGATTACGACGTCTGGCAGAAGCGCGACCTCTCAGCACGGCGATACGTGTACGTGTGGGCGGACGGGGTCTACCTGCAGGCCCGGATGGAAGACAGCGCCGAATGCATGCTGGTGCTGATCGGCGCGACGCCCGAGGGCAAGAAGGAGCTTGTCGGCTTCCAGACTGGGGTCCGCGAGAGCGCGCAGAGTTGGCGTGAACTTCTGATCGACATCAAGCAGCGTGGGCTCGAGATCGCGCCGGACCTTGCGGTCGGCGACGGTGCGCTCGGCTTCTGGAAGGCGATCGAGGAGGTCTTTCCGCGCACCAGGCACCAGCGCTGTTGGGTTCACAAGACCGCCAACGTGCTGAACAAGGTCGCCCTCTCGGTCCAGGCCAACATGAAGGCAGATCTTCGTGAGATTTACGGCGCGCCGACCCGCGCGGCGGCCGAGGTCGCGATCGACATGTTCGCCGAAAAATACGGCGCCAAGTACGACAAGGCGGTGATCTGCCTGACGAAGGACCGGGAGGCTCTGCTCGCCTTCTTCGACTTCCCTGCCGAGCACTGGGATCATCTGCGCACGTCGAACCCGATCGAAAGCGTATTCGCGACAGTGCGTCACCGAACCGTGCGCACGAAGGGCTCGCTATCGGCGAAGACCGCCAAGCTCATGGTGTTCAAGCTCGTCAATGCCGCCGCGAAAACATGGCGGCGATTGAACGGAGAGAACCAGTTGCCAAAGGTCGTTCAAGGCGTCAAATTCAAAAACGGAATCGAGGTCACGGAAATGCCGGCTCACCACGCCGCCTGATCAACCTCGTCACCCAAAATCCCGCATAGCTCCAGAGCATATTGCGCAGGAGAGTCTTGCGAAAGGGGGTGAGGCTTCGACGCAGCCGGCAAAGCTGTGCCGCTCATGGCGCGAGAAGGCGATCTAATGCCGCAGCGACCGCAGCCTGGAGGCCGCCGAAGCCGTGACCGGCGCCCTCCACCGACTCGAA
>CAYUTT010000422.1:0-2013 GCA_964447575.1 uncultured Methyloceanibacter sp. | reverse complement strand
CGAACCGAATCGCGCGAAGCCTTGCGCGAGCGCGCTGAGCGGCATGGCCCAGGTCGGCAGCGAGCAGCCGTCGAGTCCCCTGCAAGACTCGTCCAACGCCGGTCCGCAAGTCTCTGAAAGGATTCGCGCGATCATGACCTGCAAAGGGTGATCGGGCTTCTCGTAGTCGCGCGCGCCGAATCCGAGATGCACCGCCGCTGCCAGCATCCCGGCATGCTTCCCGGAGCAATTGTTGTGGATTGCGCGCGGCCATGCCCGTTCGCGCAGGAGCGTCCGCGTGGTGGCCTCGCTAATCGGCCAATGCGCCCCGCACGCGAGATCGCTCTCGTCGAGCCCGGCCTTGGTAAGCAGGCTCGTGACCGTATCGAGATGGACTTGGTCGCCGCTATGGGAGGCGCAGGCGACCGCCAATTCCTCGGCGCTCAGATCGAAGGCGTCCGCCGCGCCGCTTTCGATCAGCGGCAACGCCTGCAGCGCCTTCACCGCGGAGCGCGGGTAGACGGGGCGGTCGACATCGCCCAGCGCCAGCACGAGACGGCCATCCGCGTCCGACACAGCGATGGCCCCGCGATGGCAGCTCTCGACGCGGTCCCCTCTGAGCACATCGACGAGGACCGGATTGGCAGGCGCGGACTTCATGGGCTCAGTCCCGCGCGCGTTCAGGCACCCTCGCCCGCCTGCCCTCCGCCACAAGCTCTACGGGTACGCCCGCCGCATGCTTCGAGGCGCGGATCACGAGCGAGGTCTTTACGCTCGCGACATTGGGCGCCGCCGTCAGCTCATGGATGATGAACTCCTGGAACGCGCTCAGGTCCGGCGCCACGCAACGCAAGAGAAAGTCGATCTCGCCCGACAGCATGTAGCAGTCGCGCACGATCGGCGATTCTTGCGCCCGCTTTTCGAAGGCGATCAGGTCGGCCTCCGCCTGGCTGTTCAGCTTGATCATGGCGAAGGCCGCGACGTCGAATCCGAGCGCCTTGTCGTCGAGGAGCGCGGTGAAGCCCTCGATGATGCCCGCCTCCTCCAGCGCCCGCACGCGGCGCAGGCAAGGCGGCGCCGAGATGCCGACCTTGCGGGCAAGCTCGATATTGGTGATGCGGCCGTCGGCCTGGAGTTCGCGCAGGATCAGCCAGTCCGTGGCATCGAGGCGGGCGGCGCGCATGGGTCGTTTAGCTCCCTGGACGAGCGGAGGTCCATCGCGCTAGAAGGCGGACGGAAAGCCTCCGTGCTTCGGAAATTTCGGCTTTGCGCAACTTTAGGTCCTCCCAGCAAAAGAATCGAAAAGAAATTGAGCGCTTTCCATTCCGGAAATTTTAGCGGCACCCAGGCCGAGGCCGCGAAAGCGCCTGAGGGCGCGGCCGCCTTGATTGCCGAGAGCCGAAAGGCCCGCGGCGACAAGACCTGGATCGTCACCGACGGGTCGGTCGGCATGGAGGCGCAAGGCATCGCCGTGGCCGAAGCCGTGGGCCTGCCCTTCAGCTTGAAGCGGGCGCGCCCCAAGGGCGCCATGCGGCTTCTGCCGGCGCCGCTGCAACTCCTTGTGCCGGCGAAAGCGCTGCTCCGCAGCACGAAGGCGAACGAGCCCCTCGAAGCGCCCTGGCCGCGCCTCGTCATCTCCATCGGCCGCCGCAGCGTGCCCATCGCGCTCGCCATCAAGCGCCTGTCGGGGGCCTATGCGCTCCATATCCAGAACCCGAAAGTGCCCGCGCGCCTGTTCGATCTCGTGGCGGCGCCGGTCCATGATGGGTTCGAAGGCCCGAACGTCATCACCACCTTCGGCGCCGTTCATGGCGTGACGCCGGAACGCCTCGCCGAAGCGGGAAAGCAATTCGCTCCGCGCATCGAGGCACTGCCTCACCCCCGCATCGCCGTTCTGCTCGGCGGCGAGAGCCAGGCCTTCAGTTTCCCGCCGGACACGGCTACCGGCCTCGGCGTCAAGCTCGCGGCGCTGGCACGGGAGACGGGCGGCGCGCTGCTCCACGTGAGCCGGGGGACGGGGACTTGGGGGCCGCC
>CAYUTT010000421.1:0-2025 GCA_964447575.1 uncultured Methyloceanibacter sp. | reverse complement strand
CTCGTGGCCGCCTCCAATCGGACCGAGGAAAAGGGCAGAGACTTCTGCAAGCGATACGGCGCGGAATTCGTCCCCGACTATCGCGACCTCTGCCGCCGTCCCGACATCGACTTCGTCGATGTCTGCTCCTTCCCCGACTCCCGCCTGGCGATCACGCGCGAGGCTGTCGCCCACGGCAAACACGTCCTGGTCCAAAAGCCGATCGCGCTAAAAACCGAAGAGGCCGAAGAGATGATGCGCCTGGCCCAGCAAGCCGGCCTGCAGTTGGGCGTCGTCAGTCAATACCGCTTTGGCGACGCCGTCATCTTCCTGCGCAAAGCCATCCAGCAGGGCCGCCTCGGCCGCATCCTGCAGGCCGACACCTACTGCAAGTGGCACCGCCCGCAGTCTTACTACGACCGCCCGGGCAAGGGAGCGTGGGCCGTCGAGGGTGGCGGCGCGCTCATCAACCAGGCCATTCACGGCGTCGACCTGCTGCTCTATCTCGCCGGACCGGCCAAGGAAGTCTACGCCGACTGGCAACTCGCCGCGGCGCACAAGATGGAATCCGAGGACGTCATCAACGCTCTCGTCCGCTACGATAGCGGCGCGACCGGTGTGATCCAGGCGTCCACCGCCATTCTCCCCGGCTATCCCGAGCGCACCGAGATCCACGGCACGAAAGGATCCGCCATCATCAGCGGCGACAAGCTCATCGCCTGGGACGTGGAAGGCGACACGGGCGACTCCCCTCCGTTGGTGAAGCAGCGAACCGACTCGGGCGCGGCCGACCCGATGGCGATTTCGATCGAACCCTTTAAACGCCAGTTTCTGGATTTCGGCGACGCCATCACGAACAAGCGCCGTCCCGTCTGCGCCGGCGAGGACGGCCACCGCGCTCTGCAGCTCGTCCTCGGCGCGTATGAATCGGCGCGCAGCGGAGAGAGAGTGCGGCTGCGTTGAGGGGGGAATTCGCCGGAGGCCGGTCGTCCCTCGCACACAGAAACCGGGAAGCAAGATACCGTGCCCCGTCCGCCAGGGCGGGGTTCAGCGCGAGACTGGGTTCGCCGCCAGCCTGGATCTCTCACCGGAATCCGTAGGGACGGGGCCCAGCGGAGACGGGCCCTACAAGAACGCCCGCTCATCGCAGAGATCCTACCCCAATTGAAAAGTGTTATCATAGGAGGTAACGCTGGAAGCGTGTCGAAGATCCGCCGCGGTGGCTACATTTTCTTCGCGTGGAAGGGGGACCATGCTCCGCGGCACGTGCATGTTTACCGTCGACGGAAAGCCTGTCGCCAAATGGGACCTCGACAACCGGAAGCCGATGAGGAAAAGCATCAAGGCGGGTTCTCAAGCTGATTGAAGAACTCGAGTCGGAGGGGCTGCTATGAAAATTCGGTCCGTCAGGAACAACAATCGAAAAAAGGCATTGGAAATCGCGATTGCCAGCGCGGAGATGCAGTTTCCTCACGCCAAACTGGAGCCAGGGCCAAGCGCCGCCGACCCGATTCGCGAGCTGTTCGTCGACAAGGAGTTGGGGAATGAAGCGGTCACCTACGTCTTGGAATCCGGCAAGAGCGGAACCGTTCACATCGAGCAGGTCCTGGAGTACAACGAGGACCCTGGCTACCTGCGTGACTCTCTTCTGTACAAGCTGACCCTGGAAGCGCAGGGACGCGTGGAGAAGACCGCGTTGTCGAAGCGCGAGATCATCCGGCGGCTGGGAACCTCGGCGACGCAGTTCTATCGTTTGCTGGATCAGACGAACCACCGGAAGTCCGTCGATCAGCTTCTCTCGCTGCTTCAGGTTCTGGATTGCGATGTCGAGTTGGTCGTCCGGCCAAAGACGGAATCGCGGGGTAGGGCGGCGTAGGTGCCGACTGTGCTGAGGTCTGGTCCCGATTTCTTAGGGTCTCCGTAGCCGCTTGCGCCCAGAGCTAGTCCATATGTACTTTGAGATCGTGCACATGCCCCCTGACATCGCCGACCGCAAAGTCAAAGTTTTTCTGTCTTATTCACACGATGACGAGGGGCTTCGTGCTC
>CAYUTT010000420.1:0-2027 GCA_964447575.1 uncultured Methyloceanibacter sp. | reverse complement strand
GCCGCCCGTGAAGGGGCACTTGCTCACGTCTTCGTCAGTCTTTGCGTCCATGCTTCTCATCTCTCCGAATCGAGGACTCTTGAGGGGTCTTCATTGCGCCGGAAGAGAACAGCATGCGTGCACCGCACAATAAGCGCAAATCGTATTTGCCTATGCGGGTCATAAGCCAGGCTTATGAGCGGGGGCGCCCCGGCGTCACTTCGCGAGGAAGTCCTGGATCAGGGCGAGAGTGGCCTCGGGCTGCTCTTCTTGCGGCAGGTGCCCGCAGCTCTCGACGATTCTGAGGCGGGCGTTCGGCAGCGTGCGCCGGAGCTTCAATCCCACGTCGAGCGGCACGATGCGGTCGTGGTCGCACCAGGCGATGAGCGTCGGCAGTGTGATCGACCTGTAGCGCTCGGAGATTTGCTCAAGCCCCTCCGGCATGATCTGGCGCGCGCTATGGATGATGGCATGCTTGCCTGCCGCGGTTCTGAGCGGCGCCGCATACATCTCGACCTCCTCGTCCCCGATCTTGCTGTTGTCGAGATAGGCGATCCTGAGCGCGATCCGCGCCTGCATCGCCGGAGGAACCATGCGCACGCCGAGATGCGAGAAGACCGGCGTGTCGAGCATACGGAAGAACACGGGGATGTCTTGCCGGTAGGCGATCGTGTCGAGCAGCACGAGCTTCTTGATGCGCCCCTTGAGGCGCCCGTCGGCCTCGAGTGCGAGCACAAGCGCTACCCCGCCGCCGAACGAATGGCCGACCAGGGTAAGATTGCGCAAGTCCTGGTCCTCGATCAGCTGCGCCAGAAGGCCGGCCTGATCGAACACCGAATAGCTCTCGTCGAACGGCTTGTCGGATTGGCCGAAGCCCTTCAGATCGACGGCGATGACCCGGTGGCGCTCGGCGAGCGCGGGAGCGATATGCCGCCACGTGAAGGTGCTGGCCCCGAAACCGTGAATGAGAAGCACCGGTGAGCCCTGGCCCTTCTCTTCATAGAAGAGCTTCACCGGGGCGTCGGGCGGCCCGAGCCGCGCAAATCCAGGCACGCCGTCGGCGCCCATCGCGGCGGGCCCCCCCACGGCAAATGCGACAAGCGTCAGCGCGGCAAGCGCGACGCCCCTCATGAACTCTCGTGTGGACAGTCGCCGCAACAGTCCGTGGCCCTCGTTCGGACGCCGCCGGTGGGCGTCTGAGATACGTAGACGTGATGAGCCGCCCGCAGCGCGAATCAGCCGGCCAGGCGACGTTAACCCTTGCGCCTTTCTACCGCGCTTCGCGCGCGGGCGGCAATCGGCCTCGAATACCGGACAACGGCGTGCGGGTTTTCCTCGGTCCCCCGGACTTTCCCACAAGATCACCCCTCCGCGCCCAGTGCTTTCCATTGACGCCCATAATATCCCATGCTATCCCATAAATGCCCGTTCGGTGAGTGGGGTGGAGGAAGCCAGGCAGCGCTTCCTTAGAGGCCACGGGGGGATCCGCGCCACTTCCTCCACCCATTTTCCGCAAGCCGGGCGTCTGCGCCGAAGTGCTGTTTGTCCAGTCAATTCCGTCGGCTTCGAGGCGCGTGAGGGGGAGATGGACCAGTTTGTCTCGACATTCACCAACAAGGTCGACACCAAAGGTCGCGTCTCCGTCCCCGCATCGTTTCGCACAGTCCTCGCGAAAGACGGGCTCGACGGCATCTACTGCTATCCGTCTCTTGACGCGCCCGCGCTCGACGCCGGCGGCCGACGTCTCATCGATAAGATCAATCATCTCGTGGAAGACCTCGCGCCGTACTCCGATGAGCGCGATCAACTCGCCACGGCCCTCTTCGGCACCAGCGAAATCCTCAGCATCGATCAAGACGGCCGTACGATTCTCCCGGAGCGCCTGCGCGAGCACGCCGGGATCACGGGCCATATTACTTTTGTCGGACTGGGCGAAAAATTTCAGCTTTGGGAGCCGAAGCGCTTCGAAGCTCATCTCGCGGAGGCACGCAACAAGGTGCGCGACCTTCGCAAGTTACTCGGCGCGGGGCGCCGCGGAAGCGGCGGGC
>CAYUTT010000419.1:0-2035 GCA_964447575.1 uncultured Methyloceanibacter sp. | reverse complement strand
CAGCAGCTCGTTGAGGGCTTCGAGGACCTCGGCGATCCTAAGATCGCCGATGTCATCTACCGCGCCGATGAAGTCGCGCCAAAAGTCGCGCAGAACATCCTTCCATTTGAGCTTGCCGGCCGAGATAAGGTCGAGCTTCTCCTCGAGATCGGCGGTAAAGTCGTACTCCACATAGCGCTTGAAAAAGCTCTCGAGGAACGCGGTGACAAGCCGTCCCTTGTCCTCCGGCACGAGGCGCTTCTTGTCGATGCGCACATATTCGCGATCGCGGAGCACGTTGAGCGTCGAGGCGTAGGTCGATGGGCGGCCGATGCCAAGCTCCTCCATCTTCTTGATGAGGGTCGCTTCGCTGTAGCGGGGCGGCGGCTCGGTGAAGTGCTGTTTCGCCTCGATCGCGCGAGGATTGAGCGCTTCGCCCTGCGTGAGTGCAGGCAGTGCGCCGTCCTCGCCCACCGCGTCGTCCACGCCTTCCTCATAGATCTTGAGGAATCCGTCAAAGCGGATGACGGAGCCCGTGGCGCGTGCGCCATAGGGCTTGCCGTCCTTGCCGGCGACGTCGATGTCCACGGTGGTGCGCTCGATCTCCGCGCTCGAGGCTTGGCTGGCGAGCGTGCGCTGCCAGATGAGCTTGTAGAGCTTAAGCGCATCGGCATCGAGATAGCGGCCGACCTTCTCGGGCGGCTTGCCGAAATCGGTGGGGCGGATCGCCTCGTGGGCCTCTTGCGCGTTCTTCGCCTTGGTCTCGTACGCGCGCGGAGAGGGTGGCACATAGCGGTTGCCGTAAAGTCCGGTCACGAGCTTCCGGATCGCCGTAACGGCCTCGGGCACGATCTGTACGCCGTCGGTCCGCATATAGGTAATGAGGCCCTCCGCCTCGCCGCCGAGATCGACACCCTCGTAGAGCCGCTGGGCGAGCTGCATGGTCTGGCGCGGCGAGAAGCCGAGCTTACGCGAGGCCTCCTGCTGGAGGGTCGAGGTGGTGAAGGGCGCGGCCGGATTGCGGCGCTGCGATTTGCTCTCGATGCCGCTGACCGTAAAGCGACCGCCTTCAAGTGCGGCTTTGAGCTCGTGGGCGCTGGCTTCGTCGGGAATGTCAAATTTCTCGAGCTTCTGGCCGCCGGCGGTCACCAGCCTTGCTTGGAAGGTCTCGTTCTTGGCTGTGGCGAGCTCGGCGGTGATCGACCAATATTCCTGGGTTCTGAACCGCTCGATCTCGAGCTCGCGGTCGCAAACGAGCCTGAGTGCCACCGACTGGACGCGGCCAGCCGAGCGGGCGCCCGGCAGCTTCCGCCAGAGCACCGGCGACAGGGTGAAGCCCACGAGATAGTCGAGCGCCCGGCGCGCGAGATAGGCGTTGACCAGCGGCTCGTCGATCTCGCGCGGATGGCGCATGGCATCGAGCACCGCTTCCTTGGTCACGGCGTTGAACACGACGCGCTCGACGGGGATCTTGCCCAAAAGCTTTTTGCGGTCGAGCACCTGGAGCACGTGCCAGGAGATGGCCTCGCCCTCCCGGTCGGGGTCGGTGGCGAGGATCAGCTTGTCGGCGCCTTTGACCGCTTGGGCGATCTCGTTCAGGCGCTTGGCCGCCTTGGGGTCCACGTCCCAATGCATCTCGAAGTCCTGGTCGGGGAGGACCGAGCCGTTCTTCGAGGGCAGGTCGCGGACATGACCATAGGACGCGAGCACGCGGTATCCGGGCCCGAGATACTTGTTGACGGTCTTGGCCTTGGCTGGCGATTCGACGATGACGATGTTCATTGAGACTTTCCAAGCCGCGCGAAACTGGCGTCCGGCTGAGGGCAATGGGCCGGAATCGACCCTGCTTGCGCCGAAAATGGTGTCTCTATCGGTCGCTGTCAAACGCAGCGCGCTGACGATTGACAACTTCTGGCTGTCTGTACCAACTAAAGACAACTGTAGGGTGTTAATCCGAAGTGTGCTCTCGGTACGGCAACCGCCCCCGAATCCATGATTTCGCGGCGGCGGTGGGGACCAATGGGCGCGATTCGAGACGGAGTGCAATGGCAGGGTC
>CAYUTT010000418.1:0-2065 GCA_964447575.1 uncultured Methyloceanibacter sp. | reverse complement strand
TCTTGAATTGTTCGACGGCGGCGTTGGCTTCCTCTTCCGGCAAATCCGGCTTGAGGATATAAATCAGCTCATAGACTCTCATTTTCCCTCGGTGGTTGATCCTCCGGCGCGACGGTTATAAACCGTCATGGCCTTAGCGGCGCCTTCGGAAAGTATTGTCCGGACAGCGTCGGACGCCCGTCCGAGCAGCTCGTCCAGCTCTTTCATTTCGCGATGCCGAAGCGGGCGCAGCACCCAGGCCGCGCCATCCTCAACTCGCTGGCCGGGGCTAATCCCCAACCGCAGGCGCAGAAACTCCGTCGTCTTCAGCGCCTTAATGACCGATTCCACACCGTGGTGCCCCCCCGCGGATCCCCGCTCGCGAATACGAAGGTCCCCCCAGGGCAGTGCTAAATCATCATAAACCACTAGCAAGCGGCTCGCGTCCGCTTGTTGCCGCTCCAGCAGCGCCCGTACGGGGCCGCCGCTGAGATTCATGTACGACAAGGGCTTCGCCAGCAACACCGGCGTTCCTTGAATCGCCCCTTGCCCGACCAACGAGCCCGCCTCGGGCCGGCTGATCCGAATGCCGTGCCCGGAAGCGAGACGGTCGATCGTTAGGAATCCGAGATTGTGCGGCGTAAACTCGTATTCCGGCCCCGGGTTTCCCAGTCCGACGATCACAAACATCGCGCTGTCCCCCGTTGCCCGCGCCCGGCTGTTCCCTCAGGCCATACCGCACCGGGACAGCACTTCACTTCGGTCCCAGCTACTCGCCTTTCTCGCCCTTCTCGCCTTTCTCGCCTTTCGTTTCTTCCTTCTTCTCTTCCGCCTTGCCCTTCTCTATCACTTCCGGCTCAGCGGGCGCAGCCGCCTCGGCGACCACGGGCTCTTCGGCCACTCTCGGCGTCACTACGTGGACCAAGACACGGTCGGGCGGTGTCAAGTAACGATAATTCTCGTTGGGTGGCAAGTCCCGAACTCGAACCGCCGAGCCGATCCTCATCTCAGAGATATCTATTTCGATTCTCTCTGGCACTGCCAGCGGCAGGCACTCGATCTCGATCTCACGCGTGACGACTTCTTCGACGCCGCCCTGCTCCTTGACGCCGATCGCGACGCCAACCGTCCTGACCTGCACCGAGAGCCGCACAACTTTCTTCAAGTCGACGCGCTGCATGTCGACGTGCAGCAGGTAGCCTTGCACCGGATCGAGCTGCCAATCCACCGCCAGCACCGCCACGTTCTCACCGCCATCCACGGCGAGGTTGAGAATCTGGTTATGCCCTGAACGGGAGGAGACGATCCGCGCGATCGCTTTCGTTTCCAAAGACACTGGGACGGAGTCTTTGCCAAGACCATAGAGCACGGCCGGCACCTGGCCCTTGCCGCGCAGCCGGCGCATGGCATTCTTGCCACGCTCGGTCCGCGGCCACGCCTTCATTTCTATCGTTTGTTCCACAATGGTCTCCTGCCGTCCGGCCGCGCGACTTTTCAGAACCGCGGCCCATCTTTGCTGCCACGCCTGTCCGCTACACAAACAAGCGGCTGATGGACGTTTCCTCGTAAATCGATTCGATCGCCCCCGCCAGCAGAGGCGCCACGCTTAGTTGCCGGATCCGCCCACAGTTGGCGGCGCGTTCCGATAGCGGTATCGAGTCGCTCACCACCAACTCGGTGAGCCGCGAGTTCTCGATGTGATCCAGCGCCGGCCCCGACAAGACCGGGTGCGTGCAGCAGCCGTAGGTGCTCACCGCGCCGTGATCCAGCAGAGCTTCGGCGGCCTTCACAAGCGTGCCGGCCGTATCCACAAGATCGTCGATGATGAGGCACGAGCGGCCCTCCACATCGCCGATCACGTTCATCACGTCCGCCACGTTGGCCCGCTCGCGCCGCTTGTCGATAATGGCCAGCGGCGCCTCCAGCCTCTTGGCAAAGGCGCGCGCCCGTTCCACGCCGCCCGCATCCGGCGAAACCACCGTCAAGTTCTCCAGATCGAGCTTGCGGAAATACTCCACCATCACCGGCGCCGAGAACAGATGGTCGACGGGTATATCGAAAAAACCTTGAATCTGTCCCGCGTGCA
>CAYUTT010000417.1:0-2069 GCA_964447575.1 uncultured Methyloceanibacter sp. | reverse complement strand
TTTGACCTACACCAAGACGGCGGCGGCGGAGATGCAGAACCGCCTGCTGAAAGAGCTGGCCTCTTGGGCCACGCTCCCGGACGAGACGCTCCATGCCGCCCTTGGCACGCTCATGGGAGGCGCGCCCGAGGAGATGGACCTCAAGCGCGCGCGGCGGCTCTTCGCCCTGTCGCTCGAAGCGCGCGGCGGGCTCAAGATCCACACGATCCACGGCTTCTGCGAGAGACTGCTGCAGCGCTTCCCGCTCGAGTCGGCGGTGACGCCGCATTTCGCCGTGCTCGACGAGCACCAAGCCTCGGTCCTCAAGCGCACGGCCTTCGACGCGGTGATCGCACAGGCCGCCGAGGAGCCGGAGAGCCCGCTCGGCCGCGCACTCGCCACGATCATCATCGTATCGGCGGAAGACTGGTTCCGCCAAGTCGTCGACGCGGTGCTCGCCAAGCGCAGCGAGCTCGGCCGCATGATGGCGTATCACGATGGGCTTGCCACATGGGCTGAAGCCGAGGGCGAGGCGTTGAAGCGCTTGTTCGGCTTGGTGGAGGATCGCGAGGAGGCGCTGATCGAGGAGCTTGCCGCGGTTCTCAACGATGCCGCGATCGAGACGATCTTGCCGGCGCTCGTGACACACGGCAGCACGCTAGACGATGCGAAGAGCGAGGGCGGTTTGCGCGGGGTGCTCGGCAGCACCGGCGAGGCGCGCGCCGCCGCTTTGGCCACCACCTTTCTCAATGCAGACAAGAGCCCGCGGGCGCGTGTGTGCGGCAAGGGTTTCCGGGGCGCCGCGCCGCAAATCGCCGATCTCCTCGACAGCGCACGGGACCGCGTGGCCGCACTCGATCTCAAGCTTGCGCTGCTCCGTGCGGCGGAAGCGAGCGGGGCTCTCATCGTGCTCGCCGATGCAATCCAAGCCGACTACGAGCGGCGCAAGCAGGCGGAGGCTGCGCTCGACTACGACGATCTCATCGTCAAGGCCCGCCATCTGCTGTCGCGGGCCGGCGCGGCGGCCTGGGTGCTGTACAAGATCGACGGCGGCGTGGACCACATCCTGGTGGACGAGGCGCAGGACACGAACCCCGAGCAGTGGTCGATCATCGAGGCCCTGGCGGAGGAGTTCTTCTCCGGCAGCGGCGCGCGGGAGGACTTGCGCACGCTGTTCGCGGTGGGCGACGAGAAGCAGTCGATCTACAGCTTCCAGGGCGCGAACCCGGCGCGGTTCGGCGCCGTCGGCCGGGCCTTCAAGCGGCGGGCGGAAGCGGCGGGCGTGCTGTGGCACGAAGTGCCGCTCAACCTCTCCTTCCGCTCCACGGTGCCCGTGCTGGAGGCGGTGGACGCCGTCTTCGTCCAGCCCGAAGCCGCACAAGGTCTCACCTTCGTCGAGAGCACAGTCATCAAGCACCATGCCTATCGTCAAGGCGAGGCCGGGCTCGTGGAGTTGTGGGAGGTGCAGGACGAGACGCGGCCGGAGCCCGCACCCGCGTTCGAGCCCTGGAACGAAGGCATGAGCGGCGCGCGCGCCGTGGACGCGCTCTGCAAGCGTATCGCCCGGACCATCAAGGCCTGGCTCGAAACGGGCGAACTGCTGCCCTCCGCCGCGCGGCCGATCAAGGCCGGCGACATTCTGATCCTGGTGCGGCGGCGCGAGCCGTTTACCGCGCCGATGATCCGGGCGCTGAAGCGCGAGCAGGTCCCGGTCGCCGGCGCCGACCGCATGCGGCTGATGGATCAGCTCGCGGTCCAGGATCTCGTCGCGCTGGCCGACGTGCTGCTCATGCCGGAGGACGACCTCGCCCTCGCGGTCGTTCTCAAGAGCCCGCTGTTCGGCCTCGACGACGACGGGCTGTTCGACCTCGCGCACGAGCGCAAGGGGGCTTCGCTATGGTCCGTGCTCAAGGACAACGCCTCCGACCCGCGTTTCGGCGAGGCGGCGGCGCGGATCGCCGAATGGCTGAGCCAGGCCGACACCATGCCGCCTTACGAGTTCTTCTCCGCGCTGCTCGGGGCCGACGCACAAGCCATGCGGCACCGCATGCTGACGCGCCTCGGTCCGGAGGCCGCCGAGGCATTGGACG
>CAYUTT010000416.1:0-2073 GCA_964447575.1 uncultured Methyloceanibacter sp. | reverse complement strand
TGGCCCGCCGCCATTCTCACCACGCGGCAGCTCGCGTGGTGGGTCATCGGCGCCTCGCTCGTCATCGAAGCCTGCTTCGTGAAGGCGGCCTTCCGGCTGCCGTTCTGGAACACGGTATGGGCGACGCTCGCCGCCAACGGGCTTTCCGCCGGGATCGGGCTGTTCCTCGTGCCGCTCCTCGGCATCCTGTTTGCCGCCGGCCTGCACTATTCGGGGATGGGTGCGCTCATCGGCTGGCGGGACTTCAGTCCGGTGGACTGGGCCGTCACTTTCTCGATGGCGGTCGCCTTCGCCGTCGCCATCGAGCTTGCGGTGTTCCGCTACGGTTTCAAGCTTCGGATCGACAGACGGGCGGCGGGGCTCATCCTGCTCGCCAACGCGATCACCGTCGGGCTGGCGCTGGCCAGCCTCCAGGTCGTCCCGCACGAGCACTACTGACTAGTGGGGCAGGGACTCCGAGAACGCGTTCACCACGACGACGCCGCCGACGATCAGGGAAAGTCCGACAAGCGCCGGCGTGTCCAGGGCCTGCTTGAACCAAATCCAGCCAACCCCAGCGATCAGCACCATGCCGATGCCGGACCACAGCGCGTAGGCGATGCCTACGGGAATGGTCCGCAGCGTGAGCGCGAGAAACACGAAGGACGCCGCGTAGGTGATCGCGGTCACCAGGCTCGGAACAAGCCGCGTGAAGCCGTCGGATGCCTGCAGCGCCGAGGTGCCGATCACCTCGAAAACGATGGCGATGGCGAGATAGGTGTAGGGCAGGGCTAGTGTCACGGGGCTCACTCCTGACAATGGTGAATTCGAACGTTTGCGACTTCGGCTCAAGGCTGCGTGGCTAGGCGGACGGCGAGATCGAGCAGGGCTTCGTCGCCGCCCTCCCAAGCGATGAAGGACAGCCCCACGGGACAGCTGGCGGCCTCGCCCACGGGAATCGAAATCTGCGGCAGGCCCGCGTGACCGGCGAGGCAGGTGCTCTGCATGGTCAGGGCCCGGAACTCGGCGAAGGACGCGCCGTCCGGGATGCCGCGCTCGGGCGGGAGTGTCGGCGTGGTCGGCAGCACGATGACCGTGCCCGGCACGACGATCTGCTTGAGCCGCCGTGTCACCTCCGCGCGGACCTTTCGCGCCGCCTCGACCTCGTGGAAGGCGATGCTTGAGGCGATCTCGAAGCGCTCCTTGATGCCCGGGCCGAGATCGGCGTTATGGGATTGCACGAAGGGCAGCAGAGTGGATTGGATCTCGAAACCTTGGATCGTGACGAAGGCTTTGCGCCAGGTCTCGATCGCCTCGCCCGCGACCTCGATGCGCTCGGGCTTCGGGAGCGCGCCGCCAAGCTTGTCCAGCGCTTGCCACAGCACTTGGCCGGCGCTTGCCTCGGTATAGGCGAAGATGTCTTGCGCCAGCGCCAGTCTCTCGATGGGCGCGTCGGCGCGTGTGCCTTCGAGCAGAACGTGCCCCACCTTGCGGAAGAGAGTGGCGTCGCGGGCGAGATAGCCGATCGTGTCGTAGCTCGGGGCCATGGCGGGGGCGCCGGTCATGCCGATCCGGCCATGGGTCGGGCGCAAGCCGTAGAGGCCGCAGAACGAGGCGGGCACACGGATCGAGCCGCCGGTGTCGGAGCCAAGCGCGAAGTCGCACATGCCGGCCGCAACCGCGGCCGCCGAGCCGCAAGACGAGCCGCCGGTCACGTAGCGGCCGGCGCGCGGGTTGATCGGCTGACCGTAATGGGCGTTGCTGCCGAGCACACTGTAGAAGAACTCGTCGCAGACGGTGATGCCGGTGCATGAGGCGCCGGCCTCGAGCAGCCGGGTGATGACGGGCGCGGTGCCGTGTGCCGGCGTCGCATGCGCGTAGAAATCGGGATTGCCGTTCGAGACCTTGCGTCCCTCGATCGCCAGGAGGTCCTTGACCATGAAGGTGAGCCCCGCGAGCGGCCCCTCGCTTGCGCCAAGCAAGGGCTCCTCGAGCGTATGCGGCATGAGAGCGTGGACCGGATCGTTGCTCGGGACCGAAATCATGACGCGTTCCTTGCGAAGGGTGCTGTGCCCGCACAGAACGCCATATAAG
>CAYUTT010000415.1:0-2084 GCA_964447575.1 uncultured Methyloceanibacter sp. | reverse complement strand
GGCATCCTGCCGCACGAGCAGGTGGATGTGCTCAACATCAACACGGGCGCGCGCTTCACCACTTACGCCATCGAGGCGCCGCGCGGCTCAGCCGAGATCGCCGTCAATGGCGCGGCGGCCCGTCTCGTGCAGAAGGGCGACAAGGTGATCATCGTCGCTTATTGCCAGATCCCCGCGGAAGAGGCGCGCAACTATCGCCCGACCGTCGTGGTGCTGGGCGAGGGCAACGCGATTGCAGGCATGCCCCTAGGCGAGCACGCCTCCTGACGCCCTACAGTCCGAACGGATAGGTTTCATCCGGCCCATGGGTATGGGCTTCCGCGCGCGCGGCCACGGCTTCGGTTTCCGTGAACCAGATCCATGCGTCGAACTGCTTCGATAGCTCCGCTTGGAAGTAGTGCGAGAGCAACTCCGTCTCAGGCCGATAGATCACGCCGATAGCGCGCTCGAGCAGCGGCTCGGCCAAGGCCTCGCGCACGCTGTCCTTCTGGCCGGGCCCCGTCTCAAGGAAGAAGGCGTCGATGTCGGCATCACGCGAGCGGCCTTCGTAGGAATCCTCGCGCGCCGGCCGCACACGCTTGATCTCCATGGGCGCGTCCCAATCCGATGCGGCGGCTACTGTGCCGCGGTCGGTGCCGAAGCCGATAAGCGCGCAATCGTCACCGAAGCGGGTCCGCGCAAGCTGGCCGATATTGTGCTCGCCACGCACCTGGCCCATCTCCGTAAATTCGGCGTTGCCGATATGGGAGTTGTGGGCCCAGACCACGGCCTTCGCGTCCGGGCCGCGGTGATCGAGCACGCGCTCCAGCGTGTCGAACATATGCTGATCCCGCAAATTCCAAGACTGCGCGTCACCGTAATACAGGATGCGGTAATATTGCTCGGCCGCCGCCACGATGCGGGCATTCTGCTCCGCCTCGAAGAAGGCCTCGCCGTCGCGTGCGAGATAGTCGAGCCGCTTCTTCAGAAGATCGACCAGGGCTTCGGTGACCGGCTTTTCGCAGATCGCGAAACCGCGCGACAGCGCCATATGGCCGTAGCGGGCGGGCGCGGCGCGGAAGGGCGCGAGGCAGCCATAGCGCTGGCGCGCGATGCGGCCGGCTTCCGGATCGACCCGGTCGAAATAGCGCAGCACGGCGTCGATGGATGTGGCGAGACTGTAGATATCGAGGCCATAAAAGCCCGCATTCCGGTGGGGGTCGGCGATGGTGTCGTTGACCGCCTTCAGCCGCGCGAGAAGGTCGGCGACTTGGCCGTTCCGCCACATCCAGGTCGGGAAGCGGGAGAAAGGCGCCTCCGGCAGGTCGGGCTGAGGCAGGCCGCGCACATAAGCATCGTAGACGGCCGCATCGGGCCAATCCGCCTCGACCGCCACGATGGTGAAGCCATGTTTCCTCACCAGGAGCTCGGTAATGCGGGCGCGCGCATCGTAGAACTCCGCCGTGCCGTGGGTTGCCTCGCCAAGCAGCACCACGCGGTGGTTGGCGAAGCGCTCGGCGAGCGCGGCGAGCTCGTCGAGATCGCCGAAGGGCTCCGCAGCCTCGGCGATCATATGGCTCAGAGTCGTGCGGGCGACCTTGGCGCGCTGCGAGGGGATCAGAAGCCCGTTGGCGAAGCCCGAGGTCTCGGCGTCGATCTTGGTTTCCTGTTTGGCCTTCTCCGGCCCGCCCCAACCTTCCTCGCCGATCAGCGGCACGAAGGTGACCGCGCCATGGTCCTCCTGCTCGAAGGCGTGCTCGCCCGTACGGCGCACAAAGAGGAGCGTCTGATGAACGTCGCGGCCGACCGGAATCACCAAGCGTCCGCCGATTGCGAGCTGCGCTTTGAGCGCCTCGGGCACTTTGGGACCGCCCGCGGAAACGACGATCGCATCGAACGGCGCCTCTTTCGGCCAGCCTTTGGTGCCGTCGGCGCAGACGATCTCCGCGTTGTCGTAGCCGAGCCTTCCGAGCCGCTCCCGCGCCTCGTTGGCGAGTGCCATGTGGCGCTCGATGGCGAACACGCGCCCGGCAATGCGGCTCATCACGGCGGCGGCGTAGCCCGAGCCGGCACCGACTTCCAGCACCTTGTCGCCCGGGCGAATC
>CAYUTT010000414.1:0-2086 GCA_964447575.1 uncultured Methyloceanibacter sp. | reverse complement strand
GCCCTCGGTGCTGCTCGCTACGTTACGACTGGCCGGCATCCGAAACCCTTCACAATACCAGCCGTCAGACCTTTGGTAGCGGAGGGTATTGCTTTCCTTGTGCAGGGGAAGGCCGGCGCGGGAGGGCGCGCCGGCCACCTGCCTCAATCCAGGTGTGCGGGCTCGGAAAACGGTCGGGTCGGATCGACGACGAACATAATCAGTTCGCGCAGTTCTTCGTCGCCGGTGCTCAGAACCTCCATCGCTTGATCGGGAACGCCCGGCATCGTGCCTCCGGCGTTCAGCACGTGCTGACCGTAGGGTGTGCGCTGCGTCAACTGCCCCGAGAGGATGAGGAAGCACTCGGGACCGGGATGCGAATGTATCGAGGTCTTGGCGCCGACCGGCGCCGTGGCGCTGTTGATCCGGAGAAGGTATTCCGGCGCGTCGAACCGCGGCACGGGCCCGATCGAGGTGACAGGCGTGCCCCCCATGGCCCCGGCCTTGCGGTCGGCGAGAGTGAATAGCCAGGCTTTGTCGTCGAACTCGGTCGCCAGCGAGAATTCGCCCCCTGCCGCCTTCGCGGCATCAAGCGAGGCGAAGGTCTCGACATGCCAGTAAAGCTCGCCTTCGGGCAGTTCGGACACGGTCTTCTCAGCCATCTCGGTGACCACGAACTTTCCGAGGCTTTGCCCCAGTGCTGGAACGGCTGTGACGGCCACAAGCGAGGTCGCTGCGATCGCGGCCTTCAGGCCTCCCAGGCAACGCGCTTTCAAATTTGTCATTTTCAGTCTCCCGTTCTTGCGATTGCGTCCTGTCCCATCAGCGCCCGCGCCGCTTGGATGCGGGCGAGTGAACTTTGCTCTCTCGGATCGCTTCGGTAAAGCGGAGCTGTCCGATTTGGACACATTTGTGAGCCGTGCCGACGCGGACGAACCGACAAGGCATTGCCTACCCGAAGCGACTTCGACACAGTGACTGATCGCCGTGTTCGCGTTTCCGTTCGACGGCGTGTCGGTGCGATCCAGACCCCCGATGGGCAACGGCATGGCCTTGGCGCTCGCCGTATTGCTGGGTCCCGGGGGCGCTCCTGATGCCGCCTCTCGGCGGTCACGGCTTGTGGCTCCACCATGCTCCTCATCATCGCCGCGCCCGGGTCCTGGCTTGGCGCGCTTGGTCAGCGCGTAGCCTTGGGCCAACTCGCGTTGGCCCAGTTATGGCCGCTACGGGTCAGGAAGCGTAAGTCAGCCCGGCTCGCCATCGGCGCATTGCGACCGCTCCGCTCTGACATCCGACATGCGTGGGGCACCAGTTTGGATGCCAGAGCATGCTCGGCCTTCTCCGAGAAAAATGGGAGAAGGACCATGGAGACCGTCAACGAGACCAGCGCCGTCACGCCTCGATGCATACCCTGGAACAAGGGCAAGCTGATCGGACCGAAACCACCGCTGCAGCCGAAGCACGTCTGGGCTATTCGGACGCGGTTGCAGCTCGCGGGGCGCACGCGGGACCTGGCGCTCTTCAATCTCGCGATCGACAGCAAGCTGCGTGGCTGCGACGTAGTGAGCCTCAAGGTCGAGGACGTCGCACCACATGGCTATGCCGTCGACCGCGCGACCGTTCGGCAGAACAAGACGGGTCGGCCGGTCAGGTTTGAGATCACCGAGCAAACACGCCAGGCGATCGACGAGCACCTTGCGGTGAGCCGGAAGCGTCCCGGCGATTTTTTGTTCCAGGTCCGCCGCGGGAATGGCCGCTGCCTCTCCACCCGCCAATATGCCCGCCTGCTGTCGGAGTGGATCGCGAGCATCGGTCTCGATCCGTCCTTATTCGGCACCCATTCGCTACGGCGAACCAAGGCCACTCTGATCTACCGCCGAACCGGGAACCTCCGCGCAGTTCAGTTGCTCCTTGGGCACACCAAGGTGGAGAGCACGGTCAGATACCTTGGCATCGAGGTCGATGACGCGCTCGCGATCGCCGAGCAGATTGATGTCTGAACCCCGGGGCAGAGCGGTCACGCTCTGCCCACCCCTGATCGGGCGCTCCTAGCCATTGGGGACATCAGAGCCACTTTTTCAGCCAGATGGATTCTCTGATCCATGGC
>CAYUTT010000413.1:0-2088 GCA_964447575.1 uncultured Methyloceanibacter sp. | reverse complement strand
CTTCGTCTTAGGCCGACCAGGATCGGTTTTATCCAGGTCAGCCTAAACAAGAGTTGGGCTGCCGAAGAAGTAGACGGGAGGACTGGGCAATGCTGTATGACCTACGCCACGAGCGGGTCCTAAAAAGCGGCTATCAGGTGAAATCTGTATCGGCTCACCAGCCGGGGCACGACGCGAAATACGTCCCGGTATATCGCTCTCCCTCCGGCGACGAGGTTTTCGAGGCTGAGGCCACGGTCGAGGGAATTGCAATTGTCGAGATGCCCGGTGTCGAGCATTCAAGGAGCGAACGCGAACGCGCGATTGCCAAGCTAAGTGACATTCTGTTCGCTCAGTCGCCTCCAAAGGTTGATTGGTCCCATCTCGTACATGCCATTGATGCCATGGCCATGGAACCCGATCTGAAGCTCAAGGTAGGACAGCAAGTGAGCCAAAGACTGCCCCTTGAGAACCCAGATTTGGTACTCGACCTCGCCGTTAAGCTACTTGTGGACTCCGGCCTCAACGAAGCCATCGCGCCGCTGACCAGTTTGCTGGAATACGAAGCCAGTTGGGACCATATGACGTGTTGCGCGGGCATGGTTCATGGCCGGGCGCAGACGACATTGAGGCGATTTGTGGCGGATAACCGCCAGTTCTTGTACGAGGCCGCCCGCACGGCCCTTCAGCTTCTAGCGCGGCAGAACAATCAATGGTACAAAGATCTCGTAAAGACCTGGGCGATCGAGTTACTTCGTGGTCTGGCGTCTACCACTGATACGAAGCGTGATTGGGCACGCGAGCAACTGAAAGCACTGGAAACCCAGATCGTCTAGTTCGGGTTGTACCCACTAGGACTAGGACCCGAGCGCTGAGGAGCAGCCTAACAAGCGCTCCAGCCGACCGCCTGCGGCGGCGGCTGAGCGGCAGGCCGTTATGCGGGTTGAGCAGAGATGGAGAAAACCATGGCATCGCTGAAATACATGAAGCCGGAACGGATCTGGCTCAAAGATCACCCCGAGCTGGACGAGCGCTGGCTTCAGGATCGAATCGGCGAAGATCCGGCGTTGCTTGGGCTCGGAGATCTGGTCCTCAAGGACAAGGAGCGTCCGCAGCCGCGGGCGGGGCGTCTTGACCTGCTTCTCCAAGACGCCGAAACGAACAAGCGGTACGAGGTCGAAGTCCAACTCGGAAAGACCGACGAGGCGCACATCATTCGCACTATCGAGTACTGGGATATTGAGCGCAAGCGATATCCACAGTATGACCATTCGGCAGTGATTGTCGCTGAAGATATCACTGGTCGATTCCTGAACGTCATCAGCCTGTTCAACGGGTCCATCCCTCTCGTGGCAATCCAGCTGAGCGCAGTCCGACTTGGCGACTCGGTTTCTTTGGTGTGCTCCAAGGTGCTCGACGAAATGCGCCTCGGGCTCGTAGATGAGGACGAGGAAGTTCAGGCTGTGGCTGACCGTTCGTATTGGGAGGCTCGCGCGAGCAAGCACACTCTCGCCATGGCAGACGAGATGCTCGAA
This sequence comes from uncultured Methyloceanibacter sp., assembly GCA_964447575.1. Classification (GTDB taxonomy): domain Bacteria; phylum Pseudomonadota; class Alphaproteobacteria; order Rhizobiales; family Methyloligellaceae; genus Methyloceanibacter. Next base: position 574 of record CAYUTT010000413.1, on the reverse strand, counting down.
GTCGTCCGCGCTCTCGATCCGGCCATCGAGCTCAAGTACAACAAGTTCTACATTGGGCTTGCGAAGGGCGGTCAACCAAACAACTTCGTTATCTTTCGGCCTAAGAAGGACTGGCTGCGTCTGGAGGTGCGGCTTGATCGCTCAGACGATACCCAGGCCCAGCTCGATGCTTCTGGCCTCGACGTCATGGACTACGACGCGCGATGGGGGCGCTACCGAATCCGTTTGGCCAAGGGCGACACCACAAAGCACAAGGACTTCCTTGCGGAGCTGATGACGAAGGCATTCGCAGGCGCCGTATAACAACCGCTTGCAGCCGGCGGCGGCCGCGTTCCATGATCGAGGAACCCGGAAAGTAGAGTAGTCACGCCGCAGTGACGCTAGCGCCCTGCGTAGGGACCGGTGCATCCGCCGATGGCGCCAGGGTCGGCCCCGCGACCGCCGCACCGTTCGCCGGCACGCGCTGTGGCCTCGTTCCCATCGCCGCCACAGCTCTCGCTCCGGGCCGCCTCCAGACGCGCCAGGAGCGGCCAGGATCGGCTCGGTGGCAGGTTGGGGCCGCGAACTCAGCCCA
>CAYUTT010000412.1:0-2097 GCA_964447575.1 uncultured Methyloceanibacter sp. | reverse complement strand
GATTTCAAATCGACCCCTCTTGAACCCCTCGCCTTATAGGCGAGGGTCGTTCAGTTTCTTGCAGAACATGGCGCGCCGGAGCAGATGAAGATGAGAACTGGACTATCAGGCTTATAACCTGAAAGGTCGTAGGTGTGCGCCGGCAAAACCGGCAAGGAGTATGTGGTGCAAGTCCACTACGATGAAGGAGTAGCGATCCGCATCGACCCCGAGCCGTGCGTCGTCGCCCGTGAGGGCGGGGACGAAGCGTCGGCAGGGGCGCGCGCAGGCCAGCCATTGAGCCGCGAAAAACCTAACGTCCTGGGTGCCGACACTTTACCTACGGTGGAAGGCAATACGGACGGGTGCGCCAACGCGAGTGCCCGGACGGCCCAGCGTGGTCAGAGACCCTGGCATGTGTGGAAGCTCCTTGCTCGGGAACCGGGAGATCTCACGCGTGACCGCGCGCCTCTAAGCGCGGTCCGCATCGGGAAGGTGAGGAGCCGTAGCCGATGATGCACGCGTGTGAGAAGTCAGACTTCGCCATAGTAGCCGAGAAGCCGGTGAACAAACCCGGGCAACCGGGTGCGGAATCGGTGGAGCGAAGGGCGAAGACCGAGGGGAATGCGGTACAGCAAAGCACGCGCCGGGCACAGGACCGGGGAAGCGTGTCCCAAGCGCTGGACCGCATACGACGAGTCGCAAGGCAACGGAAGAAGGAACGGTTCACCTCGCTCCTCCACCATATCAACGTTGCGCTACTTCGGTCGGCATTTCTGGCGCTCAAGCGAGATGCCGCACCCGGTGTGGACGGGCTGACATGGCGGGACTATGAGGCAGACCTCGAGCGCAAGCTTGAGGACCTGCACGCACGGGTCCAACGGGGAGCATATCGGGCGCAGCCGTCCCGGCGGCGATACATACCCAAGCCGGACGGCCGGCAGCGCCCGCTCGCGGTCGCTGGCCTTGAGGACAAGATTGTCCAAAGGGCAACTGCTGCGGTGCTGAACGTGATCTATGAGGAAGACTTCCTCGGGTTCTCGTATGGATTTCGGCCCGGGCGCGGTGCACACGATGCGCTGGACGCGCTCGTGGTCGGAATCAGCAGCATGAAGGTGAACTATATCCTGGATGCCGATATCCGATCGTTCTTCGACACGGTGAACCAGAATTGGCTCATACGTTTCCTAGAGCATCGGGTCGGCGACGAGCGCATCATCCGCCTGATCCGCAAATGGCTCAGGGCGGGCGTTCTGGAAGACGGGATCGTAAACGTCAGCGAGAGAGGGACGGGGCAGGGTGCGGTGATCTCGCCGCTCCTGGCCAACATCTATCTGCACTACGTTCTCGATCTGTGGGCCGAGCGCTGGCGACGGCGCGAGGCCGCGGGCGACGTGATCATCGTGCGTTATGCCGACGACTTTGTCGTCGGATTTCAGCATGAAAGCGACGCTCGGCGCTTCCTGGACATGCTGCGCGAGCGGATGAGGGAGTTTGCACTGTCGCTTCATCCGGACAAGACCCGCCTGATTGAGTTCGGCCGCCACGCGGCGACCGACCGAAAACGGCGTGGGCTGGGAAAACCGGAGACCTTCAACTTCCTGGGCTTTACCTTCCTCTGCGGTGCATCCCGGCGGGGAAAATTCCTCATCAAGCGGAAGTCCCGACGCGACCGTATGAATGCGAAGCTCAAGGAGATTAAAGGCGAACTACGACAGCGCATGCACCAGCCGATACCCCAACAGGGACAATGGCTGAGGCAAGTGGTCACCGGCTACTTTGCATACCACGCGGTGCCGACGAACAGTCGAGCACTGGGGGCCTTCCGTCACCACGTTGCCGACCTGTGGCGGCGCACGCTCAAGCGGCGCAGTCAGAGGGACCGGACCACCTGGGCGCGGATGACAAAGCTGGCCACCGACTTCCTCCCGAGACCGCGTATCCTTCACCCCTGGCCCAACCTGCGATTTGCCGTCAATCACCCGAGGTGGGAGCCGAGTGCCCGAATCGGGCCCGCTCGGATCTGTGCGGGGGGCGCCCAGTAATGGACGGTTCTACCGCGATTCAAATCCTACCCCCGCAACCAAATTCGCCCGCTAAGTCAAAGGCTTGGCGGGC
>CAYUTT010000411.1:0-2114 GCA_964447575.1 uncultured Methyloceanibacter sp. | reverse complement strand
GGCGGTGTGCGATCCAGCTCCTCGTCCGTCGGCTCTGGCCTCTCCGTGATCGCCCGCCGTCTCTCCCTCATACCGCACCTCGCATCGCACGCCCAAGCTCAGGAGCCTATCCGATCCCTCGGGCGCCGGTCCATGCTGGACCCGAGCCAAGCTCCTCCGGAGCGGCTTTTCCGCCATTCACCGCCTTGCGCTTGCCCCCAATTGCATTTAACCAACCTCCGGGTTCATGCGGCCCAATCTTGTGGAGATGCGGCCCATTTCCGGTGGCCAATCCTAACGGGGGTTTTCATGGCGCGGAGTAAGATTGCATTGATCGGCGCCGGCCAGATCGGCGGCACCATCGCCCACCTCGCCGGTATCAAGGAACTCGGCGACGTCATTCTGTTCGACGTGGTGGACGGCGTGCCGCAGGGCAAGGCGCTCGACTTGTCCCACTCCGCTCCGGTGCATGGCTTCTGCCCTAAATACAAGGGTGCCAACGAATATTCCGAGATCAAGGACGCCGACGTGGTGATCGTCACCGCCGGCGTCCCGCGCAAGCCCGGCATGAGCCGCGACGACCTGCTGGAAATCAACTTGAAGGTGATGGAGCAGGTGGGCGCCGGCTTGCGCAAATACGCGCCGGAAGCCTTCGTCATCTGCGTCACCAACCCGCTCGATGCGATGGTCTGGGCCCTTCAGAAGACGAGCGGGCTCCCGCGCAACAAGGTCGTCGGCATGGCAGGCGTGCTCGACAGCGCCCGCTTCCGCTTCTTCCTGGCCGAGGAGTTCGACGTCAGCCCGCAGGACATCCACACCATGGTGCTCGGCGGCCATGGCGACACCATGGTACCGCTGATCCGCTATTCGTCGGTCGCGGGCATCCCCCTCGCCGATCTCGTCAAGATGCGCTGGATCACGCAGAAACGCCTCGATGAGATCGTCCAGCGCACCCGCGACGGCGGCGCCGAGATCGTCGGCCTGCTCAAGACGGGCTCCGCCTATTACGCGCCGGCCTCCGCCGCACTCGACATGGCGGAATCCTATCTCAACAACGAGAAGCGTGTGCTCCCCGCCGCCGCCTATCTCAACGGCGAATACGGCGTGAAGGGCATCTATGCCGGCGTTCCGGTCATCATCAGCTCCAAGGGCGTCGAGCGCGTCATCGAGCTCGACCTTTCGTCGGCCGAAAAAGACGCCTTTATGCATTCGGTGGAGTCGGTCAAGGCCCTCGTCGAGCTGTGTCAGAGGATCGCCCCCAACCTCGCAACATCCTGACCCATTCGGATTCCAGTTCAGAGAGTTCCATGAACATTCACGAACACCAGGCCAAGGACCTGCTCAGGGCCTATGGCGCGCCGGTCGCCAAGGGCCATGTCGCCGCGACGGCTGAGGAAGCTGCCGAGAAGTCGAAGACGCTGAGCGGCGACGTCTTCGTGGTGAAGGCGCAGATCCACGCGGGCGGGCGCGGCAAGGGCGGCGGCATCAAGCTGGTGAAGACCCTGCAAGAGCTGCACGCCGAGGCGGACCGCATGCTGGGCAAGCCCTTGGTCACGCCGCAGACGGGCCCCAAAGGCCGCGTCGTGCGCAGCGTCTACGTGGTCGAGGACACGACCATCGCCCGCGAGCTTTATCTCTCGCTCCTGGTCGACCGCAGTTCGGGCCGCGTGGCGTTCGTCGCCTCCACCGAAGGCGGCGTGAATATCGAGGAGGTAGCGGCCGAGACGCCGGAGCTCATCACCACGATCGACGTCGATCCCGCCTCGGGCCTGAGCGCCTTCCACGGCCGCGTCATCGCTTCGGCGCTGAAGCTCGAGGGCGACCTCGCCAAGCAATGCGCCCAGCTCGTGAAAACGCTCTACACGCTGTTCATCGAGAAAGACGCGAGCCTGATCGAGATCAACCCCCTCGTGGTGACCAAGGAGGACAAGCTCGTCTGTCTCGACGCCAAGATCGGCTTCGAGGACAACGCGCTGTTCCGCCACCCCGATATCGCGGCGCTCCGCGACATCCACGAGGAGGACCCCGCCGAGGTCGAGGCCTCCAAGCACGACCTTTCCTACGTGAAGCTCGACGGCACCATCGGCTGCATGGTCAACGGCGCCGGCCTCGCCATGGCGACCATGGACATCATC
>CAYUTT010000410.1:0-2127 GCA_964447575.1 uncultured Methyloceanibacter sp. | reverse complement strand
TAGCGGTTATGGACGATGGCGTGACGGACATAGACGGGGGCGCCGTATTGCTCAAGGGCGAGTTCGACGATCTGGATGGCCCGGTCCACGCCCGCGCAGAATCCGCGCGGGCTAGCGAGATAGATCGTCAAAGGAGGACGGGCGTCCTGCCGTCCGTTGGCGTGATCGATGCCGCTCATCGGCGCTCCAGAATCGGCCTATTCGGGCTTGAAACGGCCCCAAGTCCGGCCTTGTCGGGCTCAAGCAGGGCAGATAGGTTTGCCCCCCAGCGAAGGCCCGGAAGCTCTCGACTTTCCAAGCGTTTTCCGCGTCGAGTCCGGGCATATCAGGCGGGGACGCCTGGCATGTCAAGCCAAGGACGGGGTGAGTTGAGGCGTATTGACGTTCTTTCGTGGCTGCGCGGGATCGCGCTTTGCGGCCTGTTCGCAAGCCTGATAGCCGCGGCCGGATGCGGAGTTCCGAAGGTCTCCAATCCCTTCGGCGCCGGCAGCGAGGATGCGTCTTCTTTCGCGGACGACCGGCTGCCCGAGAGGGCGCTGACGCCCACGGACCGTATGCCCGTGGCCAACGCCCCCATTGCCGAGACGCCCGACGGCGCCGCCACCAACTGTCCGCAAGTCGTGGCTTGGCCCAATGAGCGGCTGCGCACCGTTTATCAGCAGGGCCATGACGGCGACCAGGATTCGGTCATTCACCGGGGCGAGATCACCAAGCTCTCCCGCGAGTGCCAGTTCCATGGCGGCCGTGTCGTGGTCAAATACGGTTTCGCCGGCCGCGTGCTGCTGGGGCCGAAGGGCAAGCCGGGCGCCGTGACCATGCCGGTCAGCATCCGTGCCGCCGGCGCCGACAAGCAAACGCTCGCCACCGACAAGATGTCCATCACCGCGACCGTCCCCGCGGACACCCCGGTCGGCTATTTCTCCATGGTGCGCGAGATCTCCTTCCCGGTTCAGGTCGGCACCAGGCTCGAGGACTACAAGGTCTTCGTCGCCCTGAAATAGTCCGCCATCGCCGAGGTCTCGATGCTGAGCCGTCTCGTCCAGCTTGCGGTTGCCGTCCTCGCGCTTGCTCTCGGCGCTCACACGGCGTTCGCCGAGCCGTGCCGCGGCCAGAGCTTCCGCGGCGCCAGCTACATCGTCTGCACCTTCGATCCGTCCAAGGCGGACATGCGCATCGTCTGGCGCGCCCCCGACGGGCGCCCGTACCGGACTTTCGGCGCGCTTGCGCGCGGCCTCGAAGGAGAGGGGAAGACGCTGCGTTTCGCCATGAACGGCGGCATGTACGAGCGGGACTTGAGCCCGGTCGGCCTTCATGTCGAGAACGGGCGCGAGCTTGCCAGGGCCAATACCAAGGTCGTGACAGGCAAGCCCAGCCAGATCCCGAATTTCTACAAGCGGCCGAACGGTGTCTTCTATTTGGGCGATGGCAAGGCAGGCGTGCTGACCACGGAGAAGTATCTGGCCAGGAAACCGCGGGCCGCGTTCGCCACCCAGTCGGGCCCGATGCTTGTGATCGACGGGACGATCCATCCCGCCTTCATCGTCGATTCGAAGGATCTCAAGCCGCGCAATGGAGTCGGCGTGACGGGCGCCGGCGAGGTCCATTTCGTAATCACGCGTGGCGGTGTGAGCTTCTACGACTTCGCCCGCTTTTTCCGCGACGGACTCAAGACGCCGAACGCACTCTTCCTGGATGGCGGCACGGCGCCCGGCCTCTATGCGCCCTCCCTACGCCGCAACGACCTGCCGTCGCATGGCGGCTACGGCCCCATCATCGCCGTGGTGGAATAGGGCAGGGCCAGCCGCCTATCTTCCGTTCGGCCAGCGCGCGGCAATCGTATTGTCGAGCAGCTCGAGCCAGCGCGCCATCTGCGTGAACACCAGAAAATTGTCGTGGACCCTCTGCTGTGCGCTCCGGCCGAATGCTTCGCGCTTGGCCTGATCGCTCAACAGCGTGTCGAGCACTTGGGCAATCTCCTCCTTGTCCTCCGGATTCTTGACCAGAAGCCCATCGAGACCGGGGCGGATCTGCTGCCTTATGCCGACGGCGCACGAGCCCATTAGGGCCGCGCGCTTCCACATCGGCTCGGTCACCGTGAGGCCGAAGCCCTCTTGGATCGAGTTCTGC
>CAYUTT010000409.1:0-2130 GCA_964447575.1 uncultured Methyloceanibacter sp. | reverse complement strand
ATGGCGGCTCGGTGCAGCCCGCCTTGCTTCCGGATGACGCCGCCGGCGACATGAGCCGGGCCGTGGCGCGCGTCGCGCGGGCCTTCGGCTTGAAAGGACTCGGCTCCGCCGACTTCATCCTTTCGGGGAATCGCCCCTATCTCCTCGAGATCAACCCGCGGCCAGGCGCCACGCTCGATATCTTCGCAAGCGCGGCAAAACCACTGCTCTCACTCCACCTCGATGCCGTGCTCGGCGGCAAGCTCCCCGCAAAACCCCCCGCTTACGAGGACGCCGCAGCGTCCGGAGTCCTCTTCGCCCCAAGGAGCGTCGTTGTGCCGCGCAGCATGACTTGGCCTGGCTGGGCTGCCGACTTACCAAAGCCTGGCGAGCGGATCGACAAACAGCGCCCGATATGCACTGTACTGGCCCGCGCGGGGACAAGGGGGCCCGCAAGACAGCTCGTGGAGAGTCGTAAAGCCAGTCTTCTGGCCAAAATCAACACGCTGAGCAAGGGGGAGCAACGTGAACGACAAGAAGAACGAAGGAATCGCAACACAGCCGATGACGATGACAAAGCCGAGTATCAACGCAAAGGTTGCGCCGCTGATCCGCAACCTCATCGATAATGCCGACGCCTTGCGCGTCAAGGTGACGACGGGCTCGCTGGGCGAGACCTTGATCGATTGCGGCGTCGAGGCCGTGGGGGGACTCGAGGCCGGCCGGCTCCTATCCGAGGTTTGCCTGGGCGGCCTCGGTCAGGTGACGTTCGAGACCACTAAGACCGACGACCCCTGGCCGTTCATGGTGACCGTGCATACGAGCCAGCCGGTGCTCGCCTGTCTCGGCTCGCAATATGCGGGCTGGAGCCTCTCGGTCGATGTCAACGGCAAGAAATTCAATGTGTTGGGCTCCGGCCCCGCGCGCGCCATGGGCTCGTCGGAGAAGCTGTTCGAGGAGCTCGGCTATCGCGACCACGCAGACAGAGCCGCGCTGGTGATCGAGGCGGACAAAACGCCACCGGCAGCGCTGGTCGAACATGTGGCCAAGGCCTGCAAGATCAGCCCTGAGCGTTTGACCATCCTCTATGCGCCGACATCGAGCCTTGCCGGTACCGTGCAGATCGCCGCGCGCTGCCTCGAGGTCGCGCTCCACAAGGCGCATGAGCTGCATTTCCCGCTCACGGACATCGTCGACGGCATCGCCACCGTACCGGTGCCGCCGCCTGCTCCCGGTTTCATCGAAGCCATGGGGCGCACGAACGACGCCATCATCTATGGCGGCCGGGCGCAGCTTTACGTCACGGGCGAAGCGAACGCGGCAAAGAAGCTGGCAGACGAGCTGCCGAGCCTGAAATCGAAAGACTACGGCAAGCCGTTCGCCGAGCTATTCGCCGCGGTGAAAGGCGATTTCTACGCCATCGACCCGATGCTGTTCAGCCCGGCCAAGGTCACGGTGACATCGCTCAAGACCGGCGAAAGCTTCCAGAGCGGCCATATCGACGAGGCCGTACTCCAGCGCTCCTTCACCTGACCTCCATGCCAGGCAACATGTCCATCAATCCGTCCATCGTTCTGTTCGGCGATGGACGGGATTGGCATGGGCGGAGCCTGCTGCGGGCGTTCAAGCGGCGCGGCATCCGCCCGCTGGTGGCGCCGCTCGCGACTTGCGGCTTCTCAACGGAGACAGCGACGGGGCTTGCCATCCCGGGACTGGGCGATCATCGACCTGAGGGCGCGTTCGTGCGCTTCGTTCCAGGCGGCAGCTTCGAGCAGGTCACGCTCTATCTCGGCGTGCTGCACGCGCTCCGGGAGCTCGGCGTGACGGTGTGGAATGACGCGCGGGCGATCGAGCGATGCGTAGACAAGTCCACCACCAGCTTCCTCCTACAAAAAGCAGGCCTGCCCACGCCACGCACCTTCGCTTCCATCAATAGAAGCGAAGCTGAGGAGATCGTGGCACGCCTCGCAGGGGAAGGACGTCGTCTGGTGCAGAAGCCCCTGTTCGGGGCGCAAGGAAAGGGCTTGCGCCTGATCGGCTCGGTCGGGGATCTCGCACCGCCCGAAGAGGTCAACGGCGTCTACTACCTGCAAGAATTCGTGCCGGCGGCGGGAGAGCAGCATCAGGATTGGCGGGTCTTTGTCTGCGCGG
>CAYUTT010000408.1:0-2142 GCA_964447575.1 uncultured Methyloceanibacter sp. | reverse complement strand
GGTTGATCGATGGACAGCAGCGAGTGATCACTTTGGCGCGAGCGATGAGTGGCGACGAAGGCATCGACATAGTATTTCATCCCGAGGACGACGAGTTCCGACTTGCAAACGCTGCGACACGCAAGGATAGAAATTGGTTTCGAATTGCAGAGCTACTGGACGATCATCTCTATAGTCTTACTGCGTCACGAACCTGTTTGCAGCAATAGTCTTGATATTGGAGCGGTACAACATGGACATCGTGGCAAGCTGCTGACGAGCGCTGTGACCAGTCGCCTGCGCATGGTGGCGATTGAGTTCGTGACGTGACGTTCAGGCCGCAAGGGCGGCGCCTCGGGGTCGGTAACCTTCGGGAACGGCAAATTCCGGGAACAGCGCGGCGGGAGCAGGTCCTGAGGGGGGAATCGTCTCCCGCTCGGAGATCAGGAATCCGTAGGCTGCGATGCATAGCGTGGCGTGGTGGTGGAAGCCGCGCCAGCCGCGTCCCTCGTAATGCCCGAGCCCGACTTCCTGCTTGAGTTCCTGATAGTCGCGCTCGATGCGCCAGCGCAGCTTGGTCATGTCCACCAGCGAGCGGAAGCTGATGTCCTGCGGAAGCGTCGCGAGCCAGTATTTGGTCGGCGCGTCCTCGCCCTTTGGCCACTCGATCAGCAGCCATTCTTCCGGCCGGCTGTCGGTGAGATTGTAATCGCGATGCGCGGCGCGAACCCGCACGCGCGCAAAGCGCGATGACAACCTCTCGGCGGCCCCCTCGCGCCAGGCGATCGTGCGCCAGGCACGCTTCGGCAAGTCGAGAGCCAATTGCTTGACCGAGACCGGTCGATGCTTGTCGCCGCGGCGGATGAGCTTCGGTGGACGCCCCTGGCCCGACCACTTTTTAGGGGGCAACGGCCCCGAGCCGGGGGGCCACACAGAGGTGTTTGGCAAGATGCCGGCCACATAGCGCAATCCGAGCGCGTTGACACCGGTGCGCAGGTCCGTGTTGCAGCCGTAACCCGCGTCCATTAGGACTACGCCGCGAGGAAGGCCGGCCTGGCAGGCCGCCGCGATCTGCTCCAGCGCAATCTCGGGCTTGGTCTTGAAGCAGACATCCTCCGGCACGCCCGTCTTGCGCCGCCGTTTGCTGTCCTCCGCCCAGTCTTCAGGTAAATACAGGCGGTAGGCCACCGGCAGGCTCGCGTGATGATTGGCAAGCGACAGCGATACCGCCACCTGGCAATTGTCCTGCTTGCCCAGTTGCCCGCAATATTGCCGCGCCACACCAACCGAATGCTTGCCCTTCTTCGGAAAGCTGGTGTCATCGACGATCCAGGCTTCGATCGCTCCATGGCTCTCGATCGTCGGCAGCACCATCTCGCGAACCTTGGCCAAGACCTTCTCGTCCGACCACGCTGCCACTCCGACAAAATGCAGCAGCTTTTGGTGTTGCGCCGCCGCCCGCGCCGGCGCCGTCCGCGCCGCCATCGGCTCCACGCTCTTGCGCTCGCAGGGAAGCATCAATCCCAAGCAATAATCGCGAAGTGGGCCGGCACGATCCGCGTGACCGATCACGCTCACAAGCCCCTCGACATAGACCGAAAATCGCGATTCACTGCTGTCCGCCGAGCTGTCTGTCGATCGGAGATCCATGGCAGCCTCCATCTGCTGATGCCTGAATCTCCGCGCTTACCTGAATCGGACCATGCGTCGGCCGCGACTTTCTGACTCAGTAAGACTAAAGGACCTCCTTTGACCGCCAATCTGAGGGTCTGCAATCTCTCGTATGTTCGGTCAGATGCAGTTCAAGCGATCACGACCTTCCCGCCCAATGTTCACGCCCCCTGGCGTGCGGACAGCAGGCGCCAAAGCCGGCGGCACGCGCCCAACGGCGGCGCGTCAAGCGCTATTGCTATGTAAGTGCCGCTCCGGGTGAGGAAGCGTCCAGGGCCGAATGTGGGCCGCGTCGGGGGTCCTGCTCGGCCACTAGGCTTTCGAGGGCGTGAAGCGGGCATTCCCGGAGATTGAGCCAGTCTCACCTGAGCTGTGCAAGCCGTACTTTCGCCGTGTGGGCCGCACGGCGGCCGGGCGGATGGCTTCTTTCCCGCATCACTCGCTCCGAGCCCAATCTTGGCGCGAGCGGCCAACCCCGCTTGATCAGCCGCT
>CAYUTT010000407.1:0-2146 GCA_964447575.1 uncultured Methyloceanibacter sp. | reverse complement strand
TTTCGAGCATCAGCCCAGCGTGCCGGAGCAAATGATGGCCACGGTTGTGGTGTTCGGCGGTGCGGGTTTCCTCGGCCGAAGATTGGTGTCCCGCTTGGCCACCCAGGGCATGACTGTATGTGTCGCTGTGCGGCATCCGGATCCAGCGCGGGTTGAGCTGCGATCGATGGGTTTCGATCAGGTCACGGTCGTCCCCGCCGATGTGCGCGATCAAGCCTCGGTCGCTGGCGCCATTGCCGGAGCTAACGCCGTAGTCAATACCGTCTCGGCCTATGTCGAGAAGGGTGGCGTGACCTTCGAGGCCGTGCACGTGCGAGGGGCCAAGACCGTGGCGCGGGAAGCTGTCGCGGCCGGCGTCGCACGCCTCTTGCTTGTCTCCGGCATCGGCGCGGATGCCGACTCAGGGTCCTCTTACATCCGTGCTCGAGGACGGGGCGAACAGGTGGTCCGGCAGGAGTTTCCAGGAGCTACGATTGTTCGCCCAGGCGCCATGTTTGGTCCGGGCGACGCCCTGTTCGGCACGCTCGCCGATCTCGCCCGGCTGCTCCCGGTGCTGCCGCTGATTGGCGGCGGCCATACCCGACTGCAACCAGTCTTTGTGGAAGACGTAGCCGAGGCTGTCGCTAGCATACTCGTCGACCCTCGAACTGTCGGCCTAACCTACGAGCTTGCCGGTCCCCGAGTGTACACGATGCGCGAACTAGTCAGAATGACGTTACAACTCATGAAGAAACGGCGACTGCTCATACCGGTGCCCTTTGCGGTGGCCGAGATCCAGGCGCGGCTGTTCGAGCTCCTGCCGAACCCGCCGCTCACCACCGGTCAAGTTGATCTTCTCAAGACGGACAACGTCGCGAGCGGTGCCCTGCCGGGTCTCCGGGAGCTCAACATCGAACCGAAAACGGTCGAGGAGGTGGTACCAACCTATATTGGCACGCGCGTACAGGGACCTCACTGATCGGTGTTCAGAGATCGATGAGCACCCGTCCTCGCGTTTTTCCTGCGAGGATTTCAGCCGCCAAAGATGGCACGTCCTCGAGTCTCGCCCGTGACGTCATGCTGTTGAGCTTCGCGAGATCGAGATCCGTCGCCAGACGACCCCAAGCCTCTTCGCGCTTCTCACGCGGGGTCAAGACCGAGTTCACGCCCGCCAGGGTCACGTCGCGTAGGATGAAGGGCAAGACGGTCGCGGGCAGGTCCGACCCTTGTGCCAAGCCGCAAGCCGCGACAGCGCCGTCGTATTTGATCTGCGAGAGCACGTTGGCGAGGGTTCGGCTGCCGAGCGAGTCCACCGCGCCCGCCCAGCGCTCCTTGGCCAATGGGACCCCAGCTCCGGAAAGTTCGCGAGCATTGATGATTTCATCCGCGCCGAGTCCTTGCAGGTAGTGGCCTTCCTGCTCAGCCCGGCGGGAGGAGGCGACCACGCGAAATCCGAGCTTGTCGAGGAGCGCGATCGCGATCGACCCCACCCCACCGGCAGCACCGGTCACGAGCACATCGCCCCTGTCCGGCGTGATGCCTGCGTTTTCCAAGGCCAGCACGCAAAGCATCGCGGTGTAGCCGGCTGTGCCAATCGCCATGGCTTGGGCAGTCGAAATGTTCTCAGGCAGCCGGATAAGCCAATCGCTCTTGACGCGAGCTCGTTCGGCGTAGCCGCCGTGGTGCACCTCGCCCAAACCATATCCGTTCAGCACGACGCGATCCCCCACTTGGAAGCGCGGGTTTTCCGAGCGCAGCACCTTGCCGGCCAAGTCGATGCCCGGGATGAGCGGAAATTTGCGGATGATCGGCGCCTTGCCCGTAATCGCGAGGCCATCTTTATAGTTCACCGTTGAGTGCTCCACCGCGACGGTGACATCCCCGGCCATGAGATCAGAATCCGTCAGCTCGGTGACCGCGACGCTTTGCCGGTTGCCATCTTTGGTCACGAGCAACGCCTTGAACTTGTCAGCCATGTCATCCTCCCGCAGCGCGGCGCCCGACCCTTAGGAGTCAGTCTGGGCCAATGGCCTATGGGGCACAGACAAAACATAGCCTTTTTGATCGGCTATCATTCCAAAGGTAGACGGGGGTCCTACCCAGATTGGAGTGACCTTCGATGTGTGACTACAGCCTAAATCTAGTTGCGTCGCGACCCGCGAAGGTC
>CAYUTT010000406.1:0-2148 GCA_964447575.1 uncultured Methyloceanibacter sp. | reverse complement strand
CTAGGGTGCGGCACGGAAATTGATCAGGCTGAAGGCCGTGCTCGCGCCTGTGCAAATTGCCACCGCATCCCCGCGACGCGCCATCGGTTCCAAATGGCGCGTCGACCCGCTTGCCTTTGGCATTGCCAGCCTGGCTGCGGCCATCGTCCTCGTCGCGCTTGTCGCCATCCCGCAATACCTGTCGCAGCAAGCGCGGCTGGACACGTTTCGCCAGCATGTCGGCGAGATCGGTAAAATCGCCGCCAGCGTCGTCGACGGCGACCTGCACCGCCAATTGCTCGACCCGGCGAACTACAACGAGGAGCTCTATGCGCGGGCACTGGCGCCGCTGGTGCGGCTCCACTCGGCAGATCCCGCGATCCACTATCTCTACACCATGGTCGAGCGGGATGGCGTGGCCTATTTCGTTCTCGACACCGCCGCCTCTCCGGATTTGAAGACCGAACGCAAGCTCGAAGCGTCGGGCTATATGAAGGCGTTCGACGACGGAGACGCCTCGGATGATTGGCTCGACCGGATTGCGTCCGGCAACGTCTATGTCACGCCTTCCTTCGAGGAAGACGATTATGGGACGTTCCTGAGCGCCCATGCCCCGATCCACGACAGTCAAGGCCGCTATAGCGGCTTTGTCGGCGTGGATTTCGATGCGCAGTACTACGCCAAATACGAGGCGCGCTTCCGCGTCATCGCCATCGTTTCGCTTGTCGCGGCGCTCCTGCTGGCCCTGGCGATCGGATATTTTGTGGCGCTCTATTATGGGGCCATGCGGCGCCGCTTGCAGGAGCTTCACCACGCGGCGACGCACGACAGCCTGACGGGCCTGCTCAACCGCCGCGGCGTCATGGAGATCATCAAGAAAACCTTGGAGAGTATGTCGGCAAGAGCGCGATGCTGCTCGTCGACGTCAACAACCTGACGACGATCAACGATTCGCGCGGGCATGTCGCGGGAGACGCCGTTCTGGCCCGCACCTCCGAAGCCATCCGCGAGAGCCTGCGCGCGGGCGATCTTTGCGCCCGGCTCGGGGACGAGTTCATGATCTATGCGCGCGACTGCGATAGCGAAAACGCCGTGGAGACGGCGGAGACGATCTTTGCCGTCGCCGGGAAGGGGATGCCTCTGGCAGGCGCCCCGTTCAGCCTCACGGTCGGTATTGCGCTCTGCGAGGGCGATGGCGCCGACTTCGCGCGCATGTACCGGGAAGCCGAGGAGGCGATGCGGCAAGCGAGGGCCGAAGGCCGACGCATCGGCGTGGCGCCTCCCTCCGAGGCATGCGGGCCGCTGGCGTCCTGAAACGGCCAGAGTCCGGAATCGCCCGGGCTCTCGTGACGCCCAAACGACTGAATTCGGCCAAGAATTCCCAAACTCGCTTTCGCAACGGAGCCGCAAGAGGGTGTGCTGGGGGGTTGCCCAGTTCCGCTCGGCCCGCTAGACGATGGTGCCTTATACTTTCGTCTAATGCAGCCAGCTTCCCAGAGGGTGTTCCCATGACCGTATTTCCGCAACTCGTTATCCCAGAGACCCTTGCCGCCGGCCCCGGGCCGGGGAACACCGACCCGCGCGTGCTCGAGGCCTTCGCCAAATCCGGCGTCGCCGACCACATGCAGAAGGACGTGCTGCGCGGCATGATCGAAGCGAAGCAGATGCTCCGCGAGTTGTGGGGCACCAAGAACGTCTATACCTACGGTGTCGCGGGCACCGGCTTCTCCGGCCTCGATTGCGTGCTCAGCCTCATCCTGCCGGGCGACAAGGTCGTGGCCTTCCCGAACGGCACCTTCTCCGGCATCGACAGCCTCACCATTCGCATGAAGGCATCAACCGCCGAGGAGCTCGCTGCGGATTCCCTCAATCCCAAGCCTGCCAGCGTGACCATCGTCGAGACCCCGCACGGCAAGTCGGTGACGGGCGAGACCGTCGACAAGGCGCTCGCCGAGCACAAGCCGATGTGGGCGTTCATGGCCCATTGGGAGACGGGCTCGGGCCGCATCAACGACCTCAAGGGCTTCAACGACGCCTGCCTCAAACACGGCGTGATGGGCATCGTCGATGCCGTGTCGAGCCTCGGTGTGGGCGATTTCAATATCGACGATTACCCGGGCGTGGTCGCCTGGGCGTCGTGTCCGCAGAAGGGCGTGCTGTCGCTGCCGC
>CAYUTT010000405.1:0-2185 GCA_964447575.1 uncultured Methyloceanibacter sp. | reverse complement strand
TCCCACTTCTGCAAACGGCCGGGGACGGTGTCATCATCAACTTTGCCCGGGCTGGCCAGCCCCAGGCCAACATGGTCGCGTATAACTGCGCCAAGGCGGGAATTGAGGCGCTTACCCGCACGCTCGCGCTCGAGGGAAGAGATCTCGGTATCCGCGTGAACGCAATTGCGCCAGGGCTGGTAGACACGGCATCCAACATTGCCGCGATGAAACCGAAAGATCTTAAGCGTTGGACTAAACGCGACGATATCGCCGAGACCGTGCTCTTCCTGGCCTCGCCAGCCGCCTCCGGCATCACCGGCCAAGTCATTGCGGTCACCGGCTGGGGATTGTAGCGCGCAAACTTTGGGCGGCTAAGCGTCAATCAGCAGGCTGGACGGGGTGAAGGAGTGTTAGCGTTGGTCGAGTATCAATCGCTTTTGTTGTTCCCAGTCCCCTAGTCGCGTTTTCTTGACTCGAATTAGCAGAGAAGGATCATCGTTCTCACTTGCTCAGGTGGCATCGCGCTCGATCTTTGTTAGCGGCCCGCACAGGGATGAGTCGTGGGGGATGGCCGGGCGTTACAGTGGCCGCAAGCACAAGCATGAGATTGGCGCGCGCGGCAGCGAAACAGATGATTAGGCAATCCGCATGAAGCTGCAGCCGCAATCATCGACCCAGGAAGTCCTCGCCGGCCTCGTCGAGCGGGTCACCTTCCACAACACCGAGAATGGCTTCTGCGTTCTCCGGGCGAAGGCACGCGGACACCGCGATCTGGTGACCGTCGTTGGCCACGCGGCGACGATCTCCGCCGGCGAATGGATCACCGCGTCCGGTGAATGGATCAACGACCGCACCCACGGCCAGCAGTTCAAAGCGCGGTTTCTGAAGACCTCGGCGCCGACGTCGATTGACGGCATCGAGAAGTATCTCGGCTCCGGCATGATCCGCGGTATCGGCCCTGTCTACGCCAAGAAGCTGGTTCGGGCCTTCGGGGAGAAGGTGTTCGACACGATCGAAGCGGAGCCGGAGCGCTTGCGCGAGGTGACGGGCATTGGCCCGGTGCGCGCCAAGCGCATCACGGACGCCTGGGCCGAGCAGAAGGTCGTGCGCGAGATCATGGTGTTCTTACATGAGCACGGCGTCGGCACGGCACGGGCGGTGCGTATCTACAAGACGTATGGTGCCGACGCCGTACAGGTCATGACGGAGAACCCCTACCGGCTGGCGCGCGACATCCGCGGCATCGGCTTTAAGACCGCCGACGCCATCGCCATGAAACTAGGCATCGAGAAGAGTGCCATGATCCGGGTGTGCGCTGGAATCTCCTTCGCCCTGACCGAGGCCATGGACGAGGGCCATTGCGGATTGCCGACCGAAGAGTTAATTCCGCTCGCCGAGAAATTGCTCGAGGTGCCGTCGGAGCTGATCCGCACGGCCCTCGATCTGGAACTGTCCGAAGGCACGGTCATTGCCGATCACGTCGGAGATACCCCGTGCGTGTTTCTGGCGGGTCTGTACCAGGCCGAGCGTGTTGTCGCTGACCGGCTCGTGCGGCTCTTGAACGGCAAGCTCCCTTGGCCCTGGATCGATCCCGACAAGGCTCTGCCGTGGGTCGAGCAGCGCATTGGTCTGCAGCTTGCCGAGAGCCAGCGGACTGCGATCCGCCTGGCGCTGGTTTCCAAAGTGCTCGTAATAACCGGCGGGCCAGGTGTCGGCAAGACCACGATCGTCAACTCGATACTGCGGGTCCTCGCGGCAAAGAGCGCGAAGCTCCTTCTCTGCGCACCCACCGGCCGCGCCGCCAAGCGCATGACCGAGGCAACCGGCTTCGAGGCCAAAACCGTCCACCGGCTCCTTGAGGTCGATCCCAAGGGCGGCGGCTTCAAACGCGATGGCGACTACCAGCTCGACTGCGACCTGCTGGTCGTCGACGAGGCTTCCATGGTCGATGTCATGCTGATGCAGGCGCTGATGAAGGCGGTACCGGACGATGCGGCGCTCCTGATTGTCGGCGATATCGACCAGCTGCCATCGGTCGGACCGGGACAGGTGTTAGCCGACGTCATCGCCTCCGGCGCGGTTCCCGTCGTGCGGCTGACCGAGGTCTTCCGGCAAGCAGCGCAAAGTCGGATCATCACCAGCGCGCACAAGATCAATCAGGGCTCCATTCCCGATCTCTCCAAGCCAGAGGGCGACAGCGACT
>CAYUTT010000404.1:0-2211 GCA_964447575.1 uncultured Methyloceanibacter sp. | reverse complement strand
GACGTGGCCGGTGCCGCCGGCGGTGCCGATCTCGCCGATGATGGACAGGATGATGTCCTTGGCGGTGACGTTCTCGGGCAGCTTGCCCTCGACGCGCACGCGCATGTTCTTGGCCTTGCTCTGGATCAGCGTCTGGGTGGCGAGCACATGCTCCACCTCGGAGGTGCCGATGCCGTGGGCCAGCGCGCCGAAGGCGCCATGGGTCGAGGTGTGGCTGTCGCCGCAGACGATGGTGGTGCCGGGCAGGGTGAAGCCCTGCTCGGGCCCGACCACGTGGACGATGCCCTGGCGCTTGTCGCGCTCGTGGTAGTACTCGATGCCGAAATCCTTGGCGTTCTTCGCCAGCGCCTCGATCTGGATCTTCGATTCGGGATCGTCGATGCCCTTGGAGCGGTCGGTGGTCGGCACGTTGTGATCGACCACGGCCAGCGTCTTCTCGGGCGCGCGGACCTTGCGGCCGGCCATGCGCAGGCCCTCGAAGGCCTGCGGGCTCGTCACCTCGTGCACCAGGTGCCGGTCGATATAGATCAGGCAGGTGCCGTCGGGGGCCTCATGGACCAGATGCGCGTCCCAGATCTTATCGTAGAGGGTGCGGGGTTTCGCCATTTTCGCTGGATTTCGGTCGGTTTGGAATGGGTCTAGGGCTCAGATAGCGTTTCCTAGGGCCGTTTACAAATCCCTGAAGCCTGCCTGTCGCAGCATCTTCTGCCTCCCCTTGGATAAAGAAGGGTCGGGGAGGGGAGTCCTCGCGCGACTAGACCCCCACCCGGCGCGCGCTGCGCGCCGACCTCCCCCTTTCAGGGGGAGGGAGTAGCTCATTTCTTGGCTTTGGCCTCGGCCTCTTCGACCTTGTGCTCGACGTCGCCCTCTTCGGCCTCGGCGGGGACCTCGTCGGCCGTAGTTTCGGCCATCAGCGCCACCGCCTTCGCCGTCCAGTCGTCGTGCTCGATCTGGTTGCCGAGCGACAGCGCGTCGTCGATCTGCGCGATCTCGTCGTCGGTGAGGTTGGCGATCTGCTCGAACTTGACGAGGCCGAGCTTGTTCAGCTTCTTTTCGAGGTCGGGCGTGATGCCTTCGATGAGCTTGAGATCGTCGGGCTCGCCCTTGGGCCTGGTGAAGCCCTTGAAGGCTTCCTTCTTCTTGCCGCGCACGTCCTGGCGCTCGGGGATGCGGGCGGCCTTGCCGCGGCGGCCACGCAGATAATAGAGCTTGGCGCGGCGGACCCGGCCGCGGCGCCCCACCTCGATGGAATCGATCAGCGGCGAATGGATCGGGAAGACGCGCTCGACGCCCTCGCCGTAGGAAATCTTGCGGACGGTGAAGTTCTCGTGGATGCCGCCGCCGGAGCGGCCGATGCACACGCCTTCATAGGCCTGAATGCGGGAGCGCTCGCCTTCCACCACCTTGACGTTGACGCGGACGGTGTCGCCGGGGCCGAATTCGGGCACGCTGCGCTTCTTGAGGCGCTCGGCGACTTGCTCTTTCTCGAGCTGGGCAATGAGATCCATAGCGTAAGCCTTTCATGGGCGTCTGCCGGGCGATTAGCCTCAGTCGCGAACGCCATTCTTTTTGATTGATCCAGAGGTGCCGGAGGTCTGGGCTCGAAAAACCCGCAACCAGCGGGGGTTTCCTAGCCCAGGTTTTGCGGCTTGTCGATGGATTTTGGGGGAAAAAGCCGCTTAGCACCCGCTCCTAGCCACCGCCCTTGCGGTGGCGTTGATACAGATCGGGGCGGCGGGATTTGGTGAGGGCTTCCGCCTGCTCCCTCCGCCATTTCGCGATTTTCTCGTGGTCGCCGGACAGCAGCACCTCGGGAATGGCGCGGCCCTCCCATTCCCGCGGGCGTGTGTAGTGCGGGTATTCCAGGAGCCCAGAGGCGAAACTTTCCTCGGCGAGCGAGCCTTCATTGCCGGCGACGCCGGGCAGGAGCCGCACGCAGGCATCGATCAGGATTTGCGCGGCGAGCTCGCCCCCTGAGAGCACGTAGTCTCCAATGGAGACCTCCTCCACGTCGCGTGCCTCCAGCACGCGCTGATCCACGCCCTCGAAGCGGCCGCAGAGCAGGATGGCGCCGGGTCCTTGCGCCAATTCATGCGCGCGAGACTGCGTCAGCGGCGTGCCCCGCGGCGACAGATAGATCGTGGGCGTGCCGGGCGCGGCGTCGTTCCGCGCGGCGTCGATGGCGGCGGCGGCGATATCGGCGCGCATGAC
>CAYUTT010000403.1:1980-2216 GCA_964447575.1 uncultured Methyloceanibacter sp. | reverse complement strand
GTCCGCCTTCAGTGCCTTCGCCACGGCGTTGCGATCTTCGGGACGATGACGACCGACGAGCCCGCGGCGAGGCCAAAGCCCGAGCGAGACGAGATCGACGACGCGGGCGGGAAAGGAACGATCCAGTTCCGATTGCTGCGGCAGATAGGCGAGGCTGACGCCAGGAGCGACCGTGCAGGCGCCGGCCATCGGCCTCAGCGGCGTGACCGGAGTGCTCTACTTCGCGCTGTATTTGG
>CAYUTT010000403.1:0-1970 GCA_964447575.1 uncultured Methyloceanibacter sp. | reverse complement strand
GGCCTCAGCACCCCAACAACACCCTTCATCAGCGTAGACTTGCCGGATCCGTTCGCCCCGACCACCGCAGTGAGCGACCCTCTCCGGACCACGCCGTCCAGATGATGCACAGCCGGATGGCTGTTGTAACCGAGCGTCAGGTCTCGAAAAGTTATACAGGCGGCCATGCATTCATCCCTGTCGGGACGAGCGTCAGTCCCGTCCTTGACGACCGACTACGTTATGTTATTACGTGCGTCAATCGAAAATGCAATGTTATAACGTTACGGACGCCCTTGTGCTCGAAACCACCTGGAACACAAAGGAAAAGCGACGGCATGGACCTAATCGGGAACTGGCTCTCGATGTCTTGGCGCGTTCGAAAAAGCCTCTAAGCAGAGATTCGTTGGTTGCCCAACAGATCGCGGTTTCGTTCCGAGTTCAAGGCGGCGACGGCGCGATGGATAGCTTGGTCGAGAAGCTCTGGATCAGTAAAGGTCTGATGCGCCAGATGATGGGCCTTCAGGTCACCCCAGACGATCTCGATGTCGTTGAGCTCTGGCGCATATTTCGGCAACCACTCGACCGTGAGCCAGTGGGCACGCTCGGCAAGCGCTGCCGATGTCGCTTTGCTGACGTGGATGGGGCCGTTGTCGAGCACAAGAACGACGGGCTTGGCCGGCGTCGCGGGTTTCGGGCCGTAGAGGCGGTCGAGGACTTGCAGATGGGCGATGAAATCGGTGCTGCGCTTGGTGCGCGAGGTGGTGACGATGAGCTTGCGTTGCGCCCAATCGAGCGTACCGATCATGGCGACCTTCTTGGCTTGCCCGGGTGCCGGCACGCGCAGGTCGGCGCCGCGTTTGGCCCAGGCACGGGCCAGATAGGGATGCGTCAAGGCCTCGCTCTCATCGGAAAACAGCAGCACGAGGTCGCCGGCCGCGGCCTGCGCCTTGCGCAGCTTGAGCCGCAAACCGACCCGATCGATGGCGTCGGCGTCCTGCCGACCCTTCAGCGTGTGGCGCGGTCGGCGGAAGCGGAACCCCCCTTTTTGCGCAGCACCTTGGAGAGCTGCGAGCGGGAAATCGTGACGCCCTCTCGGTCTCTTATCTCCTCGGCAAGGCGCGCCAGCGTCCAATTGGGTCGGTCCGCGACCGGAGCGGAAAGAAGCGGCTCGGCCACGCGAAGCGCCGCCTCCGCCTTCAATGGTGGAGGGCCGGGCGCAACGCTCGCCCGCAGCGCGTCGACCCCACCGCTCAGGAAAGCGCTGCGCCACAGTCGCACCGTGTCCTCGCGCACGCCGAACGCCTCGGCGATCCGTGTGCTGGTCCAGCCGCCGAGCGTCAACAGAATGGCCCGCGCGCGGTCGGCCTCGGCGCGATCCGTACCGGCCGCCATCAGCTTGAGCGCTGCCTTCTGCTCGTCCGTCGCCCTCACCGGAGATTTGCCCGCCATGTCACCGCCCCCGAATCAGATGCGAGAACGGAATCACAGCAGGCAAACGTTGGCCAGCTCGCTCAAACCTGCTTAGGGGGTGGAAGACGAGGGGAATCAAACCCCACGCATCGCGATCTACGCTCCCCTGCCCCCGCTCGCCGCCTTGCCGGCGCCGGTGCCGGCGATGCGACCGAAGACCGATCCGGACATCAGGCCGGCGCCGCCGGGATAGTTGAAGTAGAAGATGCCGCCGACCAGCTCGCCGGCCGCATAGAGGCCTGGGATCGGCCTCAGGTCGTAGTCGAGCACCTGGGCATCGGAGTTCACCCGCAGGCCGCCGAAGGTGAAGGTGATGCCGCAGGTGATCGCATAGGCCTCGAACGGCGGCTCGTCGATGCGGTTGGCCCAGTTGGTCTTGTCGACCGCGAGCCCGCGGGTGCGGCGGCCGTCCTTGACGTTCGGGTCGAACGGGATGGAGTCGTCGACGGCCGCATTGTAGGCGGCGATCTCCTCGATGAAGGCCGACGGATTGACGCCCTCCAACTGCGGCGCCAGCG
>CAYUTT010000402.1:0-2230 GCA_964447575.1 uncultured Methyloceanibacter sp. | reverse complement strand
GCACGAGGTCCGGCGGCTCGTCCTTGAGGAGAAAGCGCACGCCCATGATGACGCAGTCGGTCGGCGTGCCCTTCACCGCGTAGCGGCGCTTGCCGAGCTCGCGCATGCGTAAGGGCTCGGCCAGGGTCAGCGAGTGGGAGGCACCGGAATTGTCGGTCTCCGGCGCGACCACCCAAACGTCGTCGGTGAGGTCGGTGGCGATCTTCTCCAGCACGTCGAGGCCCGGCGCCTCGATGCCGTCGTCGTTGGTGAGCAGGATGCGCATGTTTTTGCGAGTCTTGTCCGACGCTTTGGCCGCTTTCTTCCGTTTTTGAGTCATCTCAACAAGCACCTGTCATGGCCGGGCTTGTCCCGGCCATCCACGTTTTTTCTCTGGCAGCACAAAAATCGTGGATGCCCGGCACAAGGCCGGGCATGACGAAATAGGAGAGTGGCTTAGGGGCATGGATCATTTCACCGCCTCGATCTTGGTCATGCCCCCCATATAGGGCTGGAGCGCTTGCGGCACGCGGACGCTGCCGTCCGCCTCCTGGTAGTTCTCCAGCACGGCGATCAGCGCGCGGCCGACGGCGACGCCAGAGCCGTTCAGCGTGTGCACGAACTCGGTGGCCTTGCGGTCCTTGGGGCGGTAGCGCGCGTTCATGCGCCGGGCCTGGAAGTCGCCGCAGTTCGAGCAGGAGGAAATCTCTCTGTAGGTGCCCTGCCCCGGCAGCCAGACCTCGATGTCGTAGGTCTTGCGCGCGGCGAAGCCCATGTCGCCGGTCGACAGCACCACCGTGCGGTAGGGCAGCCCGAGCTTCTGCAGCACGGTCTCGGCGCATTTTGTCATGCGCTCGTGCTCGTCTTCCGATTGGTCGGGCGTCGTGACCGAGACAAGCTCGACCTTGGAGAATTGATGCTGGCGGATCATGCCGCGCGTGTCCTTGCCCGCCGCACCGGCCTCGGCGCGGAAGCACGGCGTGCCGGCAGTGACGCGGATGGGAAGCTTCGCTTCGTCGGTGATATCCTCGCGGACGAGATTGGTGAGCGGGACCTCGGCTGTGGGGATGAGCCAGCGTCCTTCGAACTCCATGTTCTTCGCCAGCTCCATTTTGAACGTCTCCGTGAACGGAGCATTCGCCTCAGAAATTTGATCCAAGATTGGCACCGTAATGCCAACCACATTGATCAAGCCGCCGAGTGAATTCGTGTAGAATTGATCGTCCACAAATTTGGGTAGTTGTGCGGTACCCATCATCACATCGGGACGCACCAGAAGCGGCGGGTTCACTTCCGTGTAGCCATGCTCCGTGGTGTGCAGGTCGAGCATGAAGGCGGCGAGCGCGCGCTCGAGCCGCGCCAGCGCGCCCTTCAGCACCACGAAACGCGCGCCGGAGAGCTTCGCCGCCGTCTCGAAATCCATCAGGCGCAAGCCCTCGCCGATCTCGAAATGCTCTTTCGGCGTGAAATCGAACTTCGGCGGCTCGCCGACCTTGCGGAGCTCGACATTGGCGCTCTCGTCGGGGCCGACCGGCACGTCCGCCTCGGGCATATTGGGAATGGTGGCGAGTAGATCGTGGAGCGCCTTGTCCTGCTCGCGTTCCTTCTCTTCGCCGGCCTGAATCGTCTGCTTGAGCCCCGCGACCTCCTCCATGAGGTGTGTGGCCTTCGCCTCGTCGCCTGCCTGCTTGGCCGCGCCGATCTCCTTGGAGGCGGCGTTGCGGCGGGCCTGCGCCTCCTGCAAGACTTGAATCGTTTCGCGGCGTTGTTGGTCGAGCTTCAGAACGCGATTCAACGTGCCTTGCGGATCGTCGAAGCCGCGATCGGTCAGGCCTTTGACGAAGGCGTCCTTGTTCTCACGTATCCATTTCGCGTCGAGCACTTTTCAGCATTCTCTCTCGGATTGGCGACTCGGGGGGCCTGCGTGCCCTCGTATAGAGCGGACCCCTCTACTTGTCATCGCCCGGCTTGACCGGGCGATCCAGTAACCCCTGCAATCAGACATTGCGAAGACCGGTAATTACTGGATGCCCGCTTCGGCGGGCATGACAAAACTTGCCGCGGCGCCGATCGCGTCCGGCTTCTGTCAAAGAGCGGTCCCCTCAGGATGAGGGGGATGGCGCGCCGGGTCGGCGCAATCTTGGTAGCTCGTGCCTTGCGGCACGCAGGCGCCTTCCGGCGCGCCACATACGCCTACCTTGCGGTAAGCGCATGTCATTTGCGGCGTTGGCCGGCGGCAGGCCCCGCTTTC
>CAYUTT010000401.1:0-2238 GCA_964447575.1 uncultured Methyloceanibacter sp. | reverse complement strand
GCTGCACCTGGTTCCATTGCGGGTCTGCGTCGCCGCAAACCGCGCGCGCCTCGGCACGGATGCGCTCCAATGCTTCGGGGTGCTGCGACAGAAGATAAAGAGACCAGGCGAGGGTCAGCGCCGTGGTCTCGGTGCCGGCCCAGAGATATTGCTTCATCTCGTCGATGACTTGGCGGTGGTCGAATTCCGGGAAGTCCGGATCGGCCTCGGCCTCCTGCAGCATGGTCAGCAGCGTCTTCTCGCGATGCTCGAGGATATTGGCGGCCATGACGATATCGGGGACCGAGTGCCACACTTCCATGGCCTTGGCGGTGTCCTCGCCGGTAATCTCCATGAGCTCGCCGCGCACGTTCTTCAGACGGATGGACTTGTGGTTCATCACGTCCGTGTAGGTCTTGACCTGCTTGAACACGAAGTGCGGGTTGAACGGCATCTCGCGGTCGAACAAGGCTTTGCACACCATCTCGGCGGCGAGCGTCCAGGTCTCCTCCACCATCTCGATGGTCTCGCCGGTCGAGGCGAACTTCGCCCAGCGGTCCATCTTGGATTCAATGGCCGACATCAGATAGGGGAAGTAAATTTCAAACATCTGCGGATGGAATGCAGCCTGCTGAGGCGCACGGATTTTCTGCCACAGCGCGCCGTCGATGGTGATCATGCTGCGGCCGAAGATGGGGCGGAGTCCGTCGAAATACTTTGTGTAGTTGTCGGCGTTCGATACGAGCACGCGCTCGGCATGGGCCGGCTCGCTCAACAGCACGATGCGCTGGTTCTTCAGATTGATCGGGATGACGCCGTTGTACTTGTCGGCGAGCGCCATGAGAACCTGCATGGGGTTCTCCTGGTTCAGAAGCGGGGTCAGCTTGAACCAGATGCTCTGCTCTTCGCCGAGCCCGTGCGACGGTGAATAGGCGACCGTCATGTCCGCCATTTACGCCTTCCCCCTGCTCCTGGTCGTTGGCCTCGACACCGGGTTGGGAACCCGGGGCTCGTGCCGCCAGGCCAGGAAACGGTCTTCCGCGGCGCTCGGGGCCCTATGGCTCCAGTCTCGGGAAGCGGCCGCGAAGGTGTCTCGAATAGGGTCCGTTCCTAGCATCCGGCCGTCAAGATTGTCCATGGTCGGCAGCGCCGCATATTGAGGCGTATCAAGTGCCGCCGTCCAACCCGCAATCTTACGGCCGTTAATACTTTCAATCAAAACGTGCCGGGAAGGGGGGGCGAAAAAAGGGCGGATTGGCCCGCTTGCTGTGGCATTCCGACCACATATTCGCCCTCTACGCGCACCTGACCCGAAGCAACGAGCCGTAGCGCGTGGGGGTAGAGCCCGTGCTCGGCCTCAAGCACGCGTGCGGCAAGGCTCTCCTCGGTGTCGTCTGGGTTAACGGGGACCGCCGCTTGCGCGACAATCGGTCCGTCGTCCATGGCCGCGCGGACAAAATGAACGGTGCAGCCGGTAATTTTGGCACCTGCCGCGAGGACGCGCGCGTGCGTGTGGAGCCCCTTGAATGCCGGGAGCAGGGAGGGATGGATATTGAGGTGGCGGTTCAGCCAGCGGGTGACGAAGTCCTCGGTGAGGAGCCGCATGAAGCCCGCGTTGCACAGAAGCTCCACCCGTGCCTCGGAAAGCACGGCATCGAGCGCATCCTCGAACTGCTGGCGCGTGGCGAAATCCTCGTGATTGACGACGCGCGCGGGGATGCCTGCGTCCTCCGCCCGGGTCAGGCCCTGCACGCCCGGCACGTTCGAGATCACGAGCACGAGCTCGGCCGGATAGGCGGGCGCCTTCGCCGCGTCGATCAAGGCTTGCAGATTGCTGCCGCGGCCCGAGATGAGAACTCCGACTCGCTTCTTTACGGTCATGACATGGGCCGGGTTTGGCCTGAGAGGCGGACGGTCTCGCCGCCTGAGCGCGGCGCAAGCGCGCCGATGAGGATCGCCTCGGCGCCGAGAGAGCCCAGACTTGCGCGGACGCGATCCACCTCGCCAGGTGCCACGACGATCACCATGCCGATCCCGCAATTGAAGGTGCGGAGCATCTCGTGGAGGTCGAGCCGCGATTCCACCTGTAGCCACTCGAAAACGGGCGGCATGCGGATCGCGTTCTGGTCCAAGACAGCGGCCAGCGTTTCGGGAAGGACGCGGGGGAGGTTGTCGATCAGCCCGCCGCCGGTGATGTGGGCGAGCGCCTTCACCGCCCCCGTTGTGCGAATCGTTTCAAGGATCTGGCGCACATAGATG
>CAYUTT010000400.1:0-2240 GCA_964447575.1 uncultured Methyloceanibacter sp. | reverse complement strand
TTTTGGCTGATGTGGTGGCTCGACTTCAACTTCTCGGTGGCGGCGGCGGTCGGCTTCATCGCGCTCGCCGGCGTTGCCGCCGAAACCGGCATCGTCATGCTGATCTATCTCGATCAGGCGCTTAAGGAGCTGCAGTCTCAGCGCGAGCGGGAAGGGCGTGCGTTCACCAAGGAGGACCTCCACGCCGCGGTCATGTCCGGCGCTGTGGAGCGCGTGCGCCCGAAGATGATGACGGTCGCGGCCATCACGGCCGGACTCTTGCCGATCATGTGGAGCCACGGCACCGGCGCCGAGGTCATGCAGCGCATCGCCGTGCCGATGATCGGCGGCATGATCTCTTCGACCTTGCTGACCCTAATTGTGATCCCGGCGATCTACGCCGTGGTGAAATCGATCAAAGTGCCGGTGCGACACACAGGTGAATCGGTCACGGATTGCGTGCGCCCGACCGCGGCAAGCTGAACGTGGTGGAAGAGAGCAAGATCGACATCTTCATGATGTTCGACCCGGGTCACACGCTGGCCGAGCGCATCCTCTCCGAGCAATTCGGCTATTGAAGGTGCGCTCCGGCGTTTCATTCGACCCCTCCCCGGTGGGGAGAACGGCAACCCGGTCGCTACAAAGTTGCGCTCAGGCCAATTTAGCCAAGCTCGGATGATTTGGCGCTAAAAGAAGTTGCAACGTCTCGTTGTCTATCGGTTTTTGCAAAACCGGTGCATTCGCGTATTTGTCGGGCAAGGCGGCCGTTCCGTATCCGGTTATGAACGCGAAGGGAACGTTCTTGGAAGCAAGAATCTCCGCGACGGGATAGACCACTTTGCCGCTGAGATTCACGTCAAGCAAGGCAGCGTCGACTTCCGTCTCAGCTGCTGCCGCGGCCGCCTTGGCCAATGTCGAATATGGACCAACGACGTGGAATCCCAACTCGGCGAGACTTGTGCTCAAGTTCATGGCGACAAGGGGCTCGTCCTCCACGACCAGGATCCTGTTCCCGCCCATTGCCAGCGAAGTTGACCTTGCAGAGTGGCCAATTCGTTCCTCGTGGAAACTTTTGTACGCGGACTTGGTATTGGCCCCAAGCGGTATGACGAGAGAGCATCGCAATCCTGAGGAGCGCCATTCGAAAGATGCTTCTCCGCCGAGTTGCTCGGCACTACCCCCGATGACCCGCATGCCGTAACCGCTTGAGATTGGGCGGCGTATGCTCGGGCCTCCAGCTTCTTCCCAGGTCATATTTAGCGCAGCATTTTCGATACTCCAACGTAGCGTCACCGTTCCTGACGACGCGGTCAGGGCGCCATACTTGGCCGCGTTGGTAGCTAATTCATGCAGCGTTAGGCCAATCGTCTGCGCAGTTCGGGGTTCGAGGAGAATGTCGGGCCCTTCCGTACTGGTTGCGCCAGGTCGATATGGCGCAAGGACTTGGCCGACAAGTTTGCGTAAATCAGCTCCCTCCCACCTGGACTCGGAAAGCAGCGTGTGCGCAATAGAAAGCGATCTGATTCTGCCCTCAACAGCCGACATGTAGGCTTCAGGATCTTCTGCCTTACTCAAGCGACAGATTGATTGCACCACGGAAAGGATATTCTTGGCGCGATGGTCGACTTCACGAGCCAGGAACTCCAGTTCCGATGTCCTCTCGGCTACACGATTTTCGAGTTCGCGATTGAGTTCCTCGGTTTGCATCGTTGCCGCGATACTGTTGAGCACGATTCCGATGCTGTCGGTGAGTTGCTCCAAAAACATGATCTGCAGGTTGGTGAAGGATCGGACCGCCCCAAGTTCGATGACCGCCTTTGTCTGGCTCTCGAACAACACAGGCAGCACAATGATGTTTTGCGGGGCCATCTTCACAAGCGCCGATCCGATCAAGGTCGTATCAGGAGGCAAATCTTTAACCAGGATTGTTCGTTTGTCGGCGGCACACTGCCCGGCGAGACCTTCTCCAATTCGTAAACGCTGGAGATGACCGTTTGCTCCATCATCCGCGTAGGAGGCCAAGAGGCGAAGCACTCCTTCACCGTCATCCTGGTCGACCTGATAAATTACACCGACCTGTGCGCCAACGAGTGGCGTAAGCTCGCTGAGCAGCAACCGCCCAACCGTGGCAAGGTCTCTCTGTCCCTGCAGCATACTGGTGAAGTTGGCGAGACTGGTCTTAAGCCAGTCCTGTTCTGTATTCTGCTCAGTAGTGAGGCGAAGGTTGTCAATCATCGTGTTGATGTTGTCCTTGAGTTCAG
>CAYUTT010000399.1:0-2244 GCA_964447575.1 uncultured Methyloceanibacter sp. | reverse complement strand
CCGGTAGGCCGTACGGGCGAAGCGGCCCGGCCCGAAGGCGCCGGCGCTGTCGCAGCTCTCTGCCGACGCGTCGGCGGCGGTCTCCAAGCGGATTTCGAAAGTCGTCATGGCGATGGCACGGGATTGGCTGATCGAGGAGGGGGCTCCTCGCCGGCCGGGCACCAAACGCTGATCTTCAACAGAGACGGGACGAGGTGACGGGCGACGAGGCTCAGGCGGTCCGCAAAACGCGGGCGCGCGCTCGTCGTCGGGGCAGCGTTGAAAGGGCGATCCTGGTCCACATGACGGCGCTGCCATATCACAGACCGCGGCCTGAGGTCCAGCATTCCTGCACGCCGCCCCGGCCCCAATCCTGCGGCACGTTTACCAATCCCACCGAGTTCATTATGTGTTATCGCCTCTCGTCACATTCTTGAATCTGCTAATCTAAAGGACTGCGAGGAAGGGGCCGTGGCACCACGCCCCTGACGGTCAAGCGGGGGCATTCTTCATGGCGGACACAGCGCGGCTTCTCGTCCTCTATCATTCGTCCTACGGGCACACCGAGACCCTGGCCTACGCCATCGCCCATGGGGTGCGCGCGGTCGACGGCGTCCAAGTGGCGGTAAAGCGCGTTCCCGAGCTGATGCCGGAGGAGGTCATGCACGCGGCCGGCATGAAGGTGGAGCAGCCCGCGCCCATCGCCGAGCCCAACGAGCTCGCCGAGTATGACGGCATCATCGTCGGCACGCCGACCCGCTTCGGCAATATGAGTTCCCAGATGCGCCACTTCTTCGACCAGACCGGCCCGCTCTGGGTGGCCGGCGCGCTGATCGGCAAGGTCGGCAGCGTCTTCACCTCGACCTCGACCGGCGGCGGCAACGAGACGACCATCGTCTCCGTCCATTGGACCATGCTGCATCACGGCATGGTCGTGGTCGGGCTGCCCTACTCTGCCCCCGACCTCCCCGATATCAGCGAGGTCAAAGGCGGCTCGCCCTACGGCGCCGGCACCATCGCCGCGCCCGACGGCTCCCGCGCCCCGTCGCAGAAGGAGCTCAACCTCGCGAGCTTCCAGGGCCATCACGTCGCCAAGATCGCCAAGAAGCTCGCCGGCGGCCTCGACTAGGACGAGCGGCGTCACCTGCCGTTCCAATGCGGGCTGAGCGGCGCCCGACCGAAAATCTCGGCCAGGCGGTCCCGCGTGCCGGGATCGATAAGCGCCGGCACGTCGCCGGGCGCGAACATCGCCGCCTCCGCGATCTCGTCCTTGCGGCGATAGCCGTCGCGGCGCGTCCACTGCCGCACGAGATAGACGGCGATGTGGTCGCCCGGAAAGTTCGTGCCGTTGGAGAAGACGCCGTGCAGTACCGGAGGAGCCGTGAGCGTCACGCCGACCTCTTCCTCAAGCTCGCGCGCAAGCGCCGTTTCCAGCGTCTCGCCCCATTCCACCCCGCCGCCCGGAAAGAACCAGCCTGGCCGGTAGCTGTGCCGCACGAGCAGCACGCGGTCCTTATCGTCGATCACGACGCCTTGCGCGCCGAGCGTCATGCCCCGGCGCAAGCGCCAAAAGGGCCGCAGCATCGCCGTGACGAGCCGCGCGGCGACGGGACTGCGTGAGCGTGGGGATGTCAAACCGCCTCCTTCAGTTCTTCTTCTTCACCGCGCTCGACCCGGAGGCTTCCGCGCTCGGCGCCTCGCCTTGAGACGCCCCGGGCTGAACCGCAATGCCGAAGAGGCGCCATTGGCCGTCCACCGCTTGATAGAGCAGTTCGAAATCGATCCGCACCAGCTCGCCAGGAAAATAGCCTTTGAGGTGCAACATCCCCTTTTCCTGATCGAGCCCAGGCTGCTCCGTCAATTGCGGCGTGAGCACGGCCACCGCGGAGAGATCGACATTCTGCGCGGCGAGGTTCGCAAAGATCTGCGACAGGCGCGCCGCGCTGTTGGCATCGCGAAATCCTGGCGCCGCCACGTCGCGCAGCACCGTGAAGTTACCGGTTCCCAACGCATCGTTCAGCGTGATGAGGCTATTGCGCACGAGCAGCACGATCTTCTCGGCATTCGGCATCGCCACGTGCTGCTGCGGGGCTTGCGCCGATGCTTGGCCCGCGAGCGTCAGCAAAGCGGCCACGCTCATCGCGAGCACGAACCCAAGTCTCGTCCTGTGTTTCATGGGCCGATCTTCTCATGGCTGCCAGGTCAACACCACTCACGGCTTTGGGGAGTCATGCTTCATCGTCCCGCCGCGAGGATCGCGCGAGG
>CAYUTT010000398.1:0-2250 GCA_964447575.1 uncultured Methyloceanibacter sp. | reverse complement strand
GCAAGCGCGATCCAGGTGCCAAGTTCCGGCGAGTAGGCCATGGAGGTGACATAACCCTGATCGTTAGTTGCAACCGCGTCGGCGTCTTTCGAGATGAGATGCGCGCCGGCCCGTATTCGCGTGCCCTTGTCCAGGGGCTTGAGCCCGACAAGGGAGGGACGCTCGGCTTCGGTCAGCGCCGGCCGCTCGCCCATGAAGCGGCCGATGAAGTCCTTCTTCTTCGAGACCATCTTGCCAAGCCCGAGATCGTGCGCGGTCGTCTGGCCGTTCAGCTCCGGGCCGGCCGGGTGGCCCTTCTCGATGCGCATGACTCCGAGCGGCTCGGTACCGTAGGGCGCGATGCCGAAGGGTGCCCCCACGTCCAAGATCGCGCGGATCATGGCATCGCCGAAGCGGGCCGGCACGGCGATCTCGTAGGCAAGCTCGCCGGAGAAGGAGAGGCGGAAAAGCCGCGCCTTCACGCCGCCGCACGCGGTGAATGTGCCGCACGCCATATAAGGAAAAGCCTCGTTGGAGATATCCTGACCGGGATCGAGCAGCGCCTCGACGACCTTGCGGGATTGGGGACCGGCCACGGCGTATTGCGCCCATTGCTCGGTGACGGAGACCGTCTGTACGTCGAGCTCGGGCCACAGCACCTGCTGGCAGAATTCGAGATGCTGGCTCACTTTGAGCGCATTCGCCGTTGTGGTTGTCATGTAGTAGTGGTCCTCGGCGAGGCGTGCGGTCGTGCCATCGTCCATGGCGAACCCGTCCTCGCGCAGCATCATGCCGTAGCGTGCCTTGCCGACGGGCAGCGTCGAGAAGGTGTTAGCATAGACCCGATCGAGGAAGACGCCGGCATCGCTGCCTTGCACGTCGATCTTACCGAGCGTGGACACGTCACATACGCCGACATTCTTGCGGGTGTTCTCCACCTCGCGATTGACAGTCTCTTGCGGGCTCTCGCCCGGCCTCGGAAAGATCAGCGCGCGCATCCAGGCGCCCGTCTCGACGAAGACGGCGCCTTGCTCCTTCGCCCAAGCGTGCGATGGCGCAAGCCTGCTGGGCCGAAAATCGGGGCCGCGATGATGACCCGCCAAGGCGGCGATCGCGACCGGCGTGTATGGCGGGCGGAAGGTGGTGGTGCCCACGGCGCCCAGATAGCGGCCCGTCTGCGCGGCAATGAGCGCGGCGGCATTCAGGTTCGACGTCTTGCCCTGGTCGGTGGCCATGCCGAGCGTGGTATAGCGCTTCACATGCTCCGGGATGCGGAAGCCTTCCCGGGCGGCGAGCTTCACGTCCGACGCAGCCACGTCGTTCTGAAAATCGACGAAGACCTTGCCGCGGCTCTTCTCAACTTGCCAGGTCGGCGTCGCGGGGACCGCCTCCTCTTTTGGCGCGGGACGGCGAAGCGCCGAGGGAGAGAAGCCGCAGTCACGCGCGGCATCGGCACCCGCCGCCTCCCCGCTTGCCAAACAAGACGCAAGCGAAAACTTGCCGGACGCCGCACCGGCCACGCGCATACCCGGCGGCAGATCGCCCGGGACCAGGCAAGACAGCGTATTGTCCCAGACCGGCTTGCCGTTGAGATGGGTAGTGAGGTTGAGAGCGGGGTTCCAGCCGCCGGACATGGCGAGCACGTCGCAATCGAATTGCTCCGTGGCGCCCTTCGCATCGTTGACCAGAACCGACTTGATCCCGTGCGCGCCGCGCACGCTGCCGATCGACGCGGCTGCAAAATACGGTGCACGCGCCGCCTCGGCGATTGCCTGCACGGCTTCTGACGGCTCGCGGCGCGCATCGACCAAAGCATTCACCGCGACGCCCGCGTCGGCGAGATCGGCGGCCGTGCGAAAGGCGTCATCGTTATCGCCGAAGACCACAGCGTGACGGCCGGGGGCCGCACCGAACCTGTTCACATAGGCGCGCACCGCACCTGCGAGCATCACGCCCGGCCTATCGTTGTCGCCGAAGAGAATGGGCCGCTCGAAGGCGCCGGCGCACAGGACGGACTGCTTGGCCACGATGCGCCACAAGCGCTGGCGCGGCTCATGCGCGGGTGGGATCGGGAGATGATCGTTGACGCGCTCGATGGCCGCGTAGGTACCGCCGTCATAGACGCCGAACACAGTGGTACGGGGCAGGATGCGGCAGTCCGGCAGACTCTCGAGCTCGGCTTGCGCAGCCTGCGCCCATTCGTGGCCAGGCACGCCGTCGACCGCGTCGCGTTCGGCGAGCAGCCGGCCGCCGAGGCGGAAATCCTCGTCG
>CAYUTT010000397.1:0-2251 GCA_964447575.1 uncultured Methyloceanibacter sp. | reverse complement strand
AGTCCGAGGCAAGGTAGGCTGACCCAAGCCGACCTAGGGTTTGGGTGTTGCTGGCGCGCCTGTGCGACATGTGGTAAGGCGAGCCAAGTTGCCTAGAGTGCGCGTCGTGAGGAGAAACCCGTGGGCACCTCCCTCTAGGCTGGCGGGATTTGTTGAGCTCGAGGAGCAGTTAGCCATGACGGCAAGTGATATTCGGCGCGCCGTGGCGCGCGAGAGCGCCTTTTTCACCAAGCACCTGGAAGACGCGGACCCTGAGGTTTGGGCTGCAATCGAGAACGAGCACGAGCGGCAGCAGAACGAGATCGAGCTAATTGCCTCGGAGAATATCGTATCCAAGGCTGTGCTGGACGCGGCGGGCACGCTCCTCACCAACAAATATGCCGAAGGTTATCCGGGACGCCGCTATTACGGGGGCTGTCAGCATGTGGACGTGGTCGAGCAGCTTGCGATCGATCGAGCCAAGCGCCTGTTCAATTGCAGTTTCGCCAATGTGCAGCCGCATTCCGGGTCGCAGGCGAACCAGTCGGTCATGCTCGCGCTGATCAAGCCGGGCGACACCGTCCTTGGCATGAGCCTTGCGGCCGGCGGGCACTTGACCCATGGCGCTCCACCCAACCTTTCGGGCAAGTGGTTCAATGCCGTCCAATACGGTGTAACGCGGGATACGAACCTCATTGACTATGACGAGGTCGAGCGCATGGCCAAGGAGCACAAGCCGGCCATGATCATTGCCGGCGGCTCGGCCTATCCGCGCGTCATCGACTTCAAGCGCTTCCGCGAGATCGCCGATTCCGTCGGCGCCTATCTGATGGTCGACATGGCCCATTTCGCGGGGCTCGTCGCGGCGGGCCTTCATCCGAGCCCGTTGCCGCATGCCCATGTATGCACCACAACCACGCATAAGACCCTGCGGGGTCCGCGCTCGGGCATGGTCGTCTCCAACGACGAGGAGATCGGCAAGAAGATCAACTCGGCCGTGTTCCCGGGCCTCCAAGGCGGCCCGCTGATGCATGTCATCGCTGCCAAGGCCGTCGCCTTCGGCGAGGCGCTTCAGCCATCCTTCAAGCTCTATGCCCAGTCGGTGATCGACAATGCCAAGGCGCTCGGCGAGACCCTTGTCAAGGGCGGACTGGCGCTGGTTTCGGGGGGCACTGACACGCATCTCATGCTCGTCGATCTCCGGCCCAAGAAGCTTACCGGCAAGGCCGCGGAAATCGCGCTCGGCCGCGCTCACATCACATGCAACAAAAACGGCGTGCCGTTCGACCCGGAGAAGCCCATGATCACCTCGGGCATTCGGCTCGGCTCGCCGGCCGGCACGACACGCGGCTTCGGCGTCACGGAGTTTCAGTCGGTCGGCGGCATGATCCTCGAGGTGCTGGACGGCCTCTCCGCCAATGGCGACGAGGGCAACAGCGCCGTGGAGAAGAGCGTGAAGCAGCGCGCCATAGAGCTCTGCGATCGCTTCCCGATCTACGAGTAAGCCTCAGGCGTGACGGTGATCAAGGGGAGGGCGGTCGCCCATGCGGTGCCCCTATTGCGGCAGCACCAACACGCAAGTGAAGGATTCTCGCCCTAGCGAGGACCACACCACGATAAGGCGCCGCCGCGTATGCGCGGATTGCGGCGGCCGCTTCACCACGTTCGAGCGGGTGCAGTTGCGCGAGCTGACGGTGATCAAGCGGAGTGGGCGCCGCATTCCCTTCGACCGCGACAAGCTGATGCGCTCGGTACAAATTGCCTTGCGCAAGCGTCCCGTGGAGCCCGAGCGCGTAGAACGCATGGTCAGTGGCATCGTGCGCCGGCTGGAGAATATGGGTGAGGGCGACATCCGCTCCGAGACAATCGGCCATCTCGTCATGGAAGCGCTCAAGGGCTTGGATGACGTGGCCTATGTGCGCTTTGCCTCCGTCTACAAGAATTTTCGCGAGGCCAAGGATTTCGAGGCGCTCCTCGGCGAGCTTGCCGGGACCGAAGGCGAGGAGCAGGATGCCATTGCCGACGAAGCCGCTGCTGCCGAAGACTAGGCCAGCCCCCATATCATGACTATGTATGACGAAGAGCATATGGCGCAGGCGCTTCTGCTTGCTCGCCGTGGGCTTGGCCTGGCGTGGCCCAACCCGTCCGTCGGTTCGATCATCGTAGCGTCGTCGGGAGAAATCGTGGGTCGTGGCTGGACAGCGCCGGGTGGCCGCCCCCATGCGGAAGCCGTTGCCCTAGACCGGGCCGGCGCGCGCGCTGAAGGCAGCAC
>CAYUTT010000396.1:0-2263 GCA_964447575.1 uncultured Methyloceanibacter sp. | reverse complement strand
GAATTACTTCGCCGCCGCCGGATATGACCACGAATAGGTCGAATCGGCTCTAGGTTAAAGCTACTTCGGTTTGGTCACGCGGCGCAGCGTGAGGTTGAAGCGGCCGCCTTCTTCCAGAAGGTCCGACGTGCCGGCCAGGATACGGTCGATGCCGTGAAAGGCGAGCCGGTCCGCGCCGCTGAGCACGAACACATCGCCTGACTTGAGCTCGACTCGTTGCGTCGGGTCTTTACGGGCCGTCCCGCCCACGCGGAAGACGCCGCTGTCGCCGAGCGAGACCGAGAGTACCGGCGCGGCGAAGTCCTCCTCGTCCTTGTCCTGGTGCAGACCCATCTTGGCGGCGCCGCCGTAATAGTTAGTGAGGCAGGCTTCCGGCGGATGCGGGTAGCCGGACACCGCATTCCAAAGGTCGAGCAGCATTGGCGGGATCGCGGGCCAGGGCTCGCCGGTCACGGGGTGCGTGGCTTGATAGCGGTAGCCGCGCTCCTTGTCGGTGACCCAGCCCAGCGGCCCGGCATTGGTCATGCGCACCGTCATGGGGTTGCCCGAACGGGGCATGGTGGGGGTGTAGAGCGGCGCAGCCGCGACGATCGTGCGGATTTCCGCGAGCAGCGCCCGTTGCGCCGCCTCATCCAGTCTCTGCGGATAATGTCGCACGCGATCTTTGCTCCGCCTCAGTCCTCGCCTAGGGTCCCTCCTTACGCGCGGCATGAGGGGCCGATCAAGGAGACCCATGGGCGAGCCACAGACCAGCAATCCCGACGGCAATCTCCACGCCCGAGAAGACGAGGAATTTCAGCGCCTGCGCGAACAGGTTGGGCTGTGGCAGGGAACGGCCGAGGCTTTTCTCGACACACTC
Organism: uncultured Methyloceanibacter sp.; assembly: GCA_964447575.1. Lineage (GTDB taxonomy): Bacteria > Pseudomonadota > Alphaproteobacteria > Rhizobiales > Methyloligellaceae > Methyloceanibacter. The sequence goes on along the minus strand of CAYUTT010000396.1, from coordinate 1,404 downwards.
GCGCTGAAACCCGGCATGTCCTGCCTGGATGTCGGCTCGGGGACGGGTTCGGTGATGCGGCTGATGGCGGACCGGGTCGGTCCGTCGGGCCATGTCACGGGTGTCGAGATCGACGGCAAGCTCGGCCAGCGCGCGATGGCCCTCCTTCAGGCGGAGGGGAGTGCCGAGTTCCGGCTGGTCGAGAGCGACGTTGTCAAAGCCGAGACCATCGAGGGCGGGCCGTTCGATCTCACCTATTGCCGGTTCTTTCTCATGGAAATGCAGGAGCCGGTGACGATTCTGGAGAAGATGCACGCTTGGACCAAGCCCGGCGGCGTCGTAGCGGCTCAGGAGCTCGACTTCGGCGCGCTTGGCGTGGAACCGCTCTGCCCAGCCATGACGGAGTTCAATCGTCTGTTCGAGGGAGTTTCCCGCGCCCGCGGACGAAATTTGCGGGCCGGGCGCCAACTGCCGGCGCAGTTCGAGGCAGCCGGGATTGGCACCCCTGACGGCACTGTGGCCGACGTGAAATACCTGCCGCTTCGTGACCTCGCGGCAATGATAATCGGCGTTTACCAAGGACTCTTCGCTTCGGCCGCCGAACTTGGCATCGCCGACCGGGCGCGCGCCGAAGCCTTCAAACAGGATATGACCGAGGCCGGGGAGGATGGGCGCTATTACTGCCTGACCCCCATCCTCATCGGCGCATGGAAGCGTGTCGCGTGATGCAGCGAACTCCGAACCGCTCAGATTCCTTGCTTCTCCTTGCGGGCCATAGGGTTGCCACCTATATAACCGCGGAACCTTGCCGGCTTCCGCCCGGCAGGGACGGCGAAACGATTGGGAACCGGACCCGCGCCCGTGCTACGAGGCGCGCGAGATGACAACGGGTGCCGATTCAGGGCCCGGGCGGTTTGCCAGAAAGAGAGGCTCGCAATGGCGAAAGTAATCGGTATCGACCTCGGCACGACCAACTCCTGTGTCGCGGTCATGGAGGGGAAGAATCCGAAGGTCATCGAGAATGCTGAGGGCATGCGCACGACGCCGTCCATGGTGGCATTCACCGGAGATGGCGAAGTGCTGGTCGGGCTGCCAGCCAAACGCCAAGCCGTCACCAATCCCGAGAACACCTTCTTCGCCATCAAGCGCCTGATCGGCCGCCGCTGGGACGATCCGACGGTCGCCAAGGACCAGAAGCTCGTCCCCTACAAGCTCGTGAAGGCGGACAATGGCGACGCCTGGGCCGAGTCCCACGGCAAGAAATATTCTCCCTCGCAGATCTCCGCCTACATCCTCCAGAAAATGAAAGAAACGGCCGAGTCGCATCTCGGCCAGAAGGTCGAACAGGCGGTCATCACCGTGCCGGCCTACTTCAACGACGCGCAGCGCCAAGCGACGAAGGACGCAGGCAAGATCGCCGGCCTC
>CAYUTT010000395.1:0-2274 GCA_964447575.1 uncultured Methyloceanibacter sp. | reverse complement strand
ATGGTGGCGCGTCGCCTGAACCGCGGCGAGACCCTCTATGAGGCGGCGGACGAGCGACCGTTTTGACCCACTTAGGTGACGCTTACTTGCGCAAGACAAATTTCAGCCTCTGACCGATGCTGTCGATAAAGGCGTTGAGAGTGGCGCCGAACGGTGATTCCGTCTGCTGAGGAGACGGCATGACCGATACGCCTTGCGTCCTCATCCCGTTCCATCGAAGCGAAGCCCTTTCGATTGCCGAGGCTGCGCGCATCTCCGGCCGCTGCGTAAGGACCATGCGCGAATGGTGCCATCTTCACGACATTGGAAGGCGTATCGGCGGCCAATGGGCCGTGTCCAAAGTGGCGCTGCAAATGCACCTAGACGGCGACAGGGCCGCGCTAAGGGCCTATCTCGCCGGCGACCGTAGCTTCCCCACCATTGTCGCCTATTTCGAGCGTTGTGACGTGCCGCTGCCGGATAGAGATGGCGCCCCAGATCACCACCGAGAAACAATGTTATCGGAAGTAAACGCTCGCCACGAGAGCGAGGCCATGTGATGGCCCGTGGCCCCCTCAGTTTCCGGCAGCGGGATTTGGTTCGGGCGCTCAGGGGCGCCAAGGCTGCCGGGCTGGAGGTTTCCAAGGTGGAGATCGACAAGGAGGGCAAGATAATCGTTATCATTGGCAGGTCCGATTCGCCCCGCGATGATAGGGAGATCGTGCTCTGATGCCGCGTCCGCGTCCACCGCACCTTCACCGCCAGATCACGCGCCACGGGCGTGCGGTTTGGTACGTCCGTGTCGGTCACGGGCCGCGCGTGAGGATCAGGGCCAACTATGGCACGCCCGAGTTCGACGCCGAATATCGCGCCGCCCTTGATGGCGTCCCTACCCGTAAGCCCGCGCCGTCGTGCAGCACGTTGGAATGGCTAATCGCCCGCTACCGCGAAACGAGGGCTTGGACCGATTTATCGGCGGCGACCAGGAAGCGTCGTGACAATATCTTCAAGGGCGTGATCGAGACGGCGGGCCACGAGCTTTACACCAAGATCACGTCGGCGGCGATTGAGGCCGGCAGGGAGCGGCGCGCTGCGACGCCTCACCAAGCCCGTCACTTTCTTGACGCCATGCGCGGCCTGTTCCGATGGGCCAAGGGTGCGAGCTTCGTGAAGGTCGATCCGACCGCCGGAGTCCGCAATCTACCGCGCAAGTCGGGCGAGGGCTTCAAAGTCTGGACCGAGGATGACGTCACCGCCTACGAGAAGCGATGGCCGCTCGGCACGCGGCAGCGCGTCTGGCTCGACGTTCTGCTCTATACCGGCCTTCGCCGTGGTGATGTTGTGCGGATCGGCCGGCAGCATGTCCGCAATGGCGTGGCGGCACTCAAGACCGAGAAGGGTGGCTTCACGGTGGAGGTCAATTTGCCGATCTTGCCAGTGTTGCAAGCCACGCTCGACGCCGGGCCTTGTGGCGACCTAGCCTTTGTCTGTGGAGAGCGCGGGCATTCGCTGACGAAGGAGAGCTTCGGCAACATGTTCAAGGACGCTTGCAAGGAAGCTGGCGTGAACGCGCCTAAGAAGGCCGCGCACGGCCTCCGCAAGATCGCGGCGACACGCGCCGCCGACAATGGCGCGACCGAGTTCGAGCTTATGGCGATCTTCGGATGGCTCATCCGAAGATGGCTGCGCTCTACGTCAAGGCGGCTAATCGGAAGCGCCTTGCTGCGCGGGCGATGGACAAGTTGGCAACATCTATTCCCTCACCTAAGCCTCCGGTGAGGGCGGCAGAGGAAAACGCATAATGTTTTCAATGCCGATTTTGAGAAGTGGTGGGCCCGGGAGGGCTCGAACCTCCAACCAGACGGTTATGAGCCGCCGGCTCTAACCAATTGAGCTACGGGCCCCTGCCATGCCAGGACGCATTCCATTAGATAGGGGTTAGATAGGCGCTGTCGCCTGCCCTTCACAATTCCGCCTCATAGCAGATTCCTCATACGCCCCACTTCAACCGGCTCGTCAACGCGGAAATCTCCTCATGATCCTCCCCTCCTCCTCGAAGCTCATTTTCCCGGCGCTCGCGCTGCTCGCCTCGTTCCTTGCCGTCGAGCCGCCGGAGGCGCGCGCCCATGATCGCGAATCCGACAGGCGAACCATCTCGCTGTCCGCCACGGGCGCGGTGAAAGCGACTCCCGACAAGGTGGAGATCACCACCGGCGTGACATCCGAAGACCAGACGGCACGCGACGCGCTCGACAAGAACACGGAGGCCATGACCAAGGTGGTCGACGGGCTGAA
>CAYUTT010000394.1:0-2279 GCA_964447575.1 uncultured Methyloceanibacter sp. | reverse complement strand
AGCAGTGGTTTGATCCCGCTCGCCTCCGCGACGACTACACTCCGTCGGGATTTAAGGGCTACAAAGTGGCACATCGCGCAGTTCCGGGTCACCAATTTGGACTCTCGCTCACTCCAGAGGATCGAGCCGCGCTGATCGCATTTTTGAAGACTCTGTAGCTCAGCCCCATCCAGACAACCCGGCTGCAATCGACCAGCATTTTGAATCAAGTCAGAGTTCTTTCCGGACGCCCCACTCGGAAGTGGGCCGCGGCATGACCGATACCGAATCCGTCCTCGCCAAAGTCGTAGCGGCTGCGCTCCAACCGCCAAAGCCTCCAACCGAAGTCGAGATTTTTAGTCCGCCTGTCGGAATGTCCGCTTTCCGGCAGCGACGGCCGGCTGACGAGACTCGGCTGTGAAAATGCCCGGCTGTGCGGCGCTCAGGAACCGCCCGGAGGCCTGGCGGCGTAGCACCTCGATCTGATCCGCCGCCGATCGGGATACCGGGATGATGTATTCGGCTGACTCCCGAAGCGAGAGCTTCAGACGCCATCCTTTCCGGCAGCACTCCTTGATTTCGGCACCGGTCCAGCCTTCGTCGTCCGGGACCTCGCCGTTAAGATTCCATTTCTTCAGGTAGATTTCCCAGATCGCTTTGCGCTCTTCGGCTGACGGGAGGTCGAAGAAGAACGTACCCAGCGTGAAACGCCGGCGAAGTTCCGGCGGCAGCGTCGTGATCGAGTTGCACGTCGCGATCCATAGGCTGCGCCCCTGCGAGATGGCGTCCACGACTTGCAGCGCGGCGCGCAATCTCTCCCCCGATCCACCGACCAGTGAACTCTGCATCGCCGAAAGATCGAACGCTACGGTCGGGATACCGGCCGTTGCACCAGCCGCCTTTGCAACGGCTGACTTCGCCGCTCCGGCTGGACCAATAAAGATCATTCCGTCCGCGCCGCGGTCCTGCATCCAGCTCAGCATGGTGCCCGTCATCTCCGTCTTGACACCGGACATGTCCGTGCCGGTTCCGGCGAAGGCCTTCTCAATCTCATCCACGAAGACGATCACGCGGGGTGCCTCCTGGCCGTGCAAGACCGCGGTCAAAAAACGTTTGATGCTGTCGCACCCGCCGATCTGATCGAAAGTCTCGCCGCCGCGCCAGACCGTGAGACCCGGCGTCTGCTCGACAGCCTGGCGCTTCCGGTCCCAGAGTCGCTCGAGATCGAGGCCCTTCTTGGATAGAGACATCGCCAGCACCTGTTCCGCCGGAAACACCGCCAGGCCCACCAGGGCGTCAACCGCTTTTGAAACCACTTCCTGCTCCGGCGCCGGGAGGTTTGCCGATTCGAAGGTGTCGGCGGCCAACTGCGCCAGGTCTTCCGGAGATGGAAGCGGCTCGTCGATCGTCATCACGTCATTTTGAAGCTCAACCGGCAGCGTCACGCCTGCGGGACAGACCAGCACCAGCATTTGGCCGCCGGCCTTGAATACGTCCCTCAAGTTCCAGATGCCTTGCACGACATCAGCCTGCTCCCAGAACCGCTGCGGGTTGAGAAAGAAAATGATCGCATCCGTCACGATCCTCCCCACTAGCGCGAGCATGTCGCCGGGGCCTAGCGCGGCCGAGTTCTCACCGAGTATCTTGGCAAGGGCCGATTTGCCCGCCTCGTTCCGTCCTTGGATGCCGCTGATAAAGTCCCAGGCGACCAGAGGCGTCTCCTCATTCTTGCCGTTCACAGTCGCGGTCACATGGGCGATCGCGCTGGCGGGGTCCGCCGTCCGTACCGCAACCAGGGGCGTACCGACTCGTCGAGCCGCCTTGATGGCAAGGCGGAACTCTTCTGTTGAGCGAATCATGGACAAACCTCCACAAGAGGGAAAGGGCTGGTAGACCTGAATGCCGGCGGTGGCGCGCCTCTACCGCTGCTAGCCAACAAGCGCTGCCGCCAAATAGATAGATAACCGAGTTGTAAGAGATGTGAGAACAGACGGGCGGGACGGTGGACCCGCTACCAAGCCGGAGCCAACCGTAGAGGATGCCAGTCCCGAAAACGGACGCGATCTGGACCGGCATAATGCCGCTCTTGACCAAGTGAGCCAGCGCGAACAGCGCCGCGATTCCGATGACGATCAGCCAACCGGGCGTCCGCATCCAGCGCTTGAGGATTCTCTCGCAGAACGAGAAGAGATATCCCCGGAAGATCACTTCTTCGATGAGCGGTCCCCACGTGACCGCAATCCAGAGCTCGGCGAAGGGCGGTTGCGTGCCCATGTCATAGCGGCGAAACCACCATCCGG
>CAYUTT010000393.1:702-2281 GCA_964447575.1 uncultured Methyloceanibacter sp. | reverse complement strand
TCGGGCAGCCAGCAGAGGTGCCGGATATCGATCCCCTGGCGCCTGGCCACCTGCCAGATGGTCTCGCCGGGCCGCGCCTCGACCTCGCGGCCGTCGAGGGTGAAGGTGATGGCATCGGTCATGACGGCAACCTCAACAGAATCTGCCATTGCAAGGCGAACACGCCGAGAACGAGCGCAATCACAAATCCAATCATCCAGCGGTGTACCCGCTGCTCGCTCTCCAGATGGCTGAAGCGTTCGGACATCTCCAAACGAAGCTTCGTCAGCTCGCCCTCGTAGTTCGCGACCTCCTCAGCCGCGGCGCGCGCCTTGTCATCGGGCACATTGCCCGCTCTCAGCGCGTCATACAGCTGACCTAGCATCAGGGCCATGGACTGATCCCTGCGTATCTCGTCGGCAAGGGCCGAGCGACGGCATGCCTCGCCACCTGCCAGATGCTCTCACCTGGCCGCGCCTCGACCTCGCGGCCGTGGAGCGTGAAGGCGACGGCATCGGTCATGACGGCAACCTTGGACCTTGTTTCGCGTGCCTACCGGACACCGGCGGCTCCCTTGTCCGTTCGTAGCCTAACTTAGGGCGACAAGCGATGCCACCAACAGCGTCGGACTCATTCGAAGAGGTCGGCATGCGTTCCCGTCCGGACGAGGGTCAGCGTCTGCTCGGCTTCGTCCCAGATCAGAAGCCAGTCCGGCTCGATGTGACATTCCCAGAGCCGGTTCCATTCACCCGACAGTCTGTGACGTCGGCAGCGAGACGGCAGCGGCTCGCCTCGAACGAGGAGCTCGACGATCGCCCAGAGCTTGTCGAGCGTCTTGCCACGTCGCTTGGCCCTCCTGAGATCCCGGTCGAACTGCTTCGTGGTCCTCAGTGAGCGCATCAACCATGCGCCGCCTTCAGCTCATCGAGATCGGACCACTCCGTCAGGTCCTTGCCCTCGAGCGCGTCGCGTATGGCGGCACGGGTCGTCTCATTGGGGAGCTTGATCTCGAACGGCAGCCCACGCCTGAGCGCCACCTGGCGATAGAACAGGGTGATCGCCTCGCTGGCGTTGAGGCCAAGCGCCTTGAGCACCGCCTCGGCCTCGCGCTTGAGCTCGGGCTCGACGCGGGCTCGGATCGTCTCGGTCTTGGCCATTTCAGGTCCCCGGTGATCTTCGTACCACATATGGGGAACAGACCCGGCTCGACAAGTCGCCGGAGATGGGGCTGCGGCTTGCCGCAGCCTTTGGTCTGGAGGCGGCGATGCTGATGGGCATCCAGTCCGATTACGACCTCGCCCACAGACACCTGCGCCAAGCCGAGATCACGGCCAATCTGCGGCGGGCTCGCGTCCCACTGGCCTGATCCGCTGCTTGGTCACGTTGGCTTCGTGCAAGAGGTCACGAACGCCGCTCACATCACTGCGGCAGTCCGCCCGGAAGCCTTCAGTTTCTGCTTGACGTAATCTCCCGTCCAGGTTTAGTGATCCGGTTATCTTTCGCGTATTGGGTGCATCCCTGACGCGGGCGAGCCGATAGTGGAGCGACAACAGCGCGGGAAAGGCTCGATCTGCTGAGCCTCTGTGACCTGCCGAAGGTG
>CAYUTT010000393.1:0-692 GCA_964447575.1 uncultured Methyloceanibacter sp. | reverse complement strand
GGTGACAAAATGGTTTATCCACCGCCAATCTTGAGAAAAGAGAGAAAGATTCCTGAAATAATTGAGCGCGGCCATCCAGAGCGTCGCATGACCGCTCATACTCGTCAGGGCTCGGGGGCAAGTTGACGCGCCGAGTGGTCGGAAATACAGGTCGCTTCCGGGATGCCATTCAATGAATTTGCCGATTGTATGGCGCACCTTGTCGCAAATGACATGATTCAATCGGGGACAAAGCATCCCGGCTTTATCGGAAGCCTTTTCGGCAAGGAGAGACAGGCTTTCTTCTGGATTACCGATAGAGGCAGAGCTTTCCTTCAAGAGAATCCAGAAGACACAATACCCGACAAGATCGAAAGGCCAGACCCTGCGAACCTGACAGCAGATGACATAGAGGACGCCATCCGGATTTGCGAAAAATAGCTTTTCTTCACGACCGTACGTCAAGACGGACGAAATTGAGTGGGCATCAAAGGTTCTTGATGAAGACATCAAGCGGGAAGTTCAGGGAGCCGCGGTTGAACTAGAAGAAATGTGGAAGATCTTCGAATCAATGTTTCGGCATCGTGGCGCCGCCCGAAATGAAAGAGAAAAGGCTATCCGCGATCCGGTTGTTAAGCGATCCGCCGTTCGGGTGATATGTCTTCTTAACCTCCTTGTCTTGCTGGTGACTGGCTGAGGAAGAGGTCGACAGT
>CAYUTT010000392.1:0-2293 GCA_964447575.1 uncultured Methyloceanibacter sp. | reverse complement strand
CGGCCAAGACGCTCAGCCTGAGCGGCCTTTGGCATGGGCGGTCGGTACGGACTCAGCTTCTCGTCATCATCGGTGTTGTGAATCTCGTCGCCGCCACCATCGCCGGCGCCATTTGGATCCTCAACACGCGCTCCGCGACGCGCGTGGAGATCGAAGCGTCACTCGACGTCGCTCAACGCTTTGCCGACGTGACGGTCCGGGACTTGGCGAAATACGACCGGCTGGACCAGCTGTCCGAGCGGCTGCCGCAAGAGCTCAAAAGCCTGCGGCATGTTCGTATTCTGTTCAGAGATCCGGACGGTAAGCTCACCTTGCTGGCACCACGTTCCGCCAAGGGCGAGCACGTCTCACGCTGGGCTCCCAAGTGGTTTGCGAAGCTGGTCGGCCCACAGCTATCGGGCCGCTCCGTTCGTGTGGTCTCTGCGAGCTTCGCCGATCCTGTCATCATCATCGGCGAGCCGGCCGACGAGATCGCCGAGGCGTGGCGCGACTTCGCCTCGCTCGCCATCATTTGGATTACCCTCGACGTGCTGATCCTCGTTATCCTGTACGTCGTGCTTGGGCGCGTCCTCGATCCGCTCGCGAGCCTGGCGCGCGGCATGCAGAATCTCAAAGGCGGCCGATACACCACGCGGCTCAAGCCGTCCCGGGTCAAGGAAATTGCGCTGATCACAGATCGCTTCAACGGCCTGGCCGGCAACCTCGGCAGGGCCCGGGAGGAGAACAGCAGGCTTTATCGGCAGCTCATCTCGACTCAGGAACAGGTGCGGCGCGAGATCGCCCATGAGCTTCACGACGAGGCGGGTGCTTGCCTGTTCGGCATCGCCGCCAATGCATCGTCGATTAGGACGTTCGCCGACCAGCTTGAGGATAAGCCCACCGCAGAGATCGGTGAGCATGTCGGCGAAATCCTCAGTAGTGCCGAACGACTCAAGGCGATGAACCGGGCAATCTTGAAACAGCTTCGACCCGGTCCGATCGGCCAGGTGAAGCTGTCGCAGCTGATCAGCGAGCTTCTCACGGGCCTCCAACGCAACCACCGCGAGACGCATATTCTTCCGACCGTCGGCGATCTCGCCACCTCCTACGGAGAAGGGTGCGATCTCACGCTCTATCGCTGCATTCAGGAGGGTGTCACGGCCGCGATCCGCAAGGGCAAGGCGAACACGATTCATATCGACGTCGCCGAGCAACGCCTGCCGAGCCGCGGCGCAGGCAAGGATGTCCGGTTGATCTTGCGTGCGACGCTGCGATTCGACGGAGCTGGTTTGGCTGTTTCCAAGCCCAAGGACCTCACGCTGGCCACAATGGCGGAGCGTGTGCGCGCTCTCGGCGGTTCGTGCACGGTCAGGCGTTCAGCGTCCAAGGGAACCACGATCCAAATCGACATCCCGATCAAGCGTGTCCTCGCGGGACGCGCTCTTGCGATGACCTGATGGGATATCGGGCGTGACACGTGTCTTGATCATCGACGATCACCCCATCGTTCTCCAGGGCTGCAAGAAGCTTCTGGAGAGCGCCGGCGCCGAAGTAATCGATCAAGCGCAGAGTGCATCACAGGGGTTTCGTCTCTACCGCAAGCACAAGCCTGACGTGATCGTTGTCGACCTCGCCATGCAGGCCGGCTCACTGAGCGGTTTGTCGTTTGTGCGCCGGCTGCGCCGTATCGATGCCGAAACCCCAGTGCTGGTACTGACCATGCACCGCGACCCTATGGTGGTCGGACGGGCACTCGAGCTGGGCGCCACCGGTTACGTGCTGAAGGATGCGCCGCCCGAAGAAGTGGTTCTCGCCTTTGAGAGAATGCGCGACGGCAAGCCCTATATCAGTCACGACCTGGCATCCGACGTGGTCTTCAACAAGATTAGGGAGAAGGCGAACAAGCTCGACCGCCTGACGCCGCGCGAATTGCAGACACTGACGTTGGTCGCCGAGGGCAAGCCCTATGGCGAGATCGCGGATGAGTTGGATGTCAGCTACAAGACGGTTGCCAATATCTGCACGCAACTCAAGAGCAAGTTAGGGGCCCGCACTCGTCCCGAGCTCATGCGGATCGCTATTCAATATCTGCCCGAGACAGGGAGACACAGCACGGCAACTCGCGATCGGCCGCGCCGCGAAGATATCCTCGACGAACAGTGAATCCCGCCGTGGTTTTTGTCCGCGTGTGAGCAAGTACGTTTGACACCCATGTTACCATTTCCTGGCAACGCGATGGGCCAGTTGTAGCCGTTTGAAGGTGATCGATGTCCCGAGCCTGAAAGCGGAGAAATCGGTTCCCGTCGGGCGCCTG